>SHXP01000066.1 GCA_009693225.1 Limnohabitans sp.
TAAGCTGTTGTTTACTTGATTCGAACGACAGAGCCTGTGCCGCGGTGAGTGGATTCAGATCCGGGCTGAGCGTTAAAGGGAATGGATTCACCAAGGGCTAAGACAAGGGCATCCTTGGCTGTGATGATGCTTTGCGCCACTTCCTCCACCGAGCAGCGCTTGTCCATGGAGCGGTTCCGGATGACTTTGAAAGCCTCTGCATCGCTAATGCCGCTGGTATCCATCAAGAAACGCTTGGCTTGTTCAATGCTGCGTACGGACTCGATGCGGCCTTCAAGCTTGCTGATGCGCTTGAGCAGATCCTGCCGCACTTTATGTTGATTGACCGCCAATACGATAGCCGACAATACGCCGAATGGCTTGACCGGGGAAAACAAAAGTGAAGCTGAATTCAGCTGGCAAGACAGATCCAGCACCATGGGGCTTTCAAATTTTAAAACCGACACCACAATTTTATTTTTCAATAAGTTCAACAAGGCTTTGTCTATCTTGATGAAAGCTTCAGGAACCAGGGACAGCACCACCAGGTTAACGGACAGCAAATCGCTTATGACCGGCGGCCAGACCTGTTGATAAGGCATGCCCAGTCGCTCAAGCTGCTTTGAAATCAGACGGCATTCAGCATCCAGCGGATGGCATAAACCCACCTGCATCTGGCGCAAACCGGCAACCACATCATGCTTTTCCATACAACCTCGCTGGAAGTGATATATGACATTCATGCAGTAAATATTTCAACAGCATGCAAACCTAAAGAGCTGAAATGGCATAGGACATCAGATACGGATCCGGCCGAACTGTCCTCTTTGATTCCTTGACAATTTCAAAATCACCATTCGCGCACGAACGACCGATGCGCGAGTACAACCAGCAATGGTTGTTGTCCGGGTCAATGCGGATGCGTCCCTGAGGTGCATCTATTTCCATGCCGCGTAAAACCTTTAGCAGGCTGTCAGTGCTTATGTTGTTGGCTTCAATTAGCGCCTTGGCAAATAGCATAACCTGAAAATACGCAGACTCCCAGCATTGATTGATCGGCACTTCTTTTGTCAAATCTGCCAAGTGTTGCCAGTCAGGCCGGAGCGAGTTCTTCAAAAGAGAAGCAAAAAACGGTGCAGCTGTGTAGTGGTCAGCACGGGCCGCCGGATTCATAGCGGCCAGCTCAGCCTCGGAAGTGGTGAGACTGGCGATAGGTAATGTTTGCGGTTGAAAACCGGCTTTCGCATATGTTTCATACAAAGCGGTTGTTGACGCACCCACCACAGTTGAAAATATGAAATCCGGTTTGCACGCGGCTATATCGGCACACAAAGGTCTGAAGGCCGCGTGTAATGCATCTAGACTCAGGTAATGCTCCCCCAAGATCTGACCGCCGAACCCTTTGACCATGTCTTTCATGATCCGGTTGGATTCATACGGATAAACGTAATCCGATCCGATGAGATAGGCATTTTTCCCAAACAGGGAAAACATGAATTCAGCGAGGATGATGATGTTTTGATTCGGGCAAGCGCCTGTATATATGACGTTCGGGGAAAATTCGAAACCTTCATACAAGGTCGGGTAGAAAAGCAGCTTGTTGTGCTTTTCAATAACCGGCACCACCGACTTACGGCTTATGGAGGTGTAACAGCCGAAGATTACGCTCACCGCATGTTCCGTGATCAATTGTTCACTCATCGTGGAAAAAAGAAACGGATCTGACTGGGGATCCATATAAAAGGGCTGAATTTCCAGTCTGTGCGCAGCCAGTTGGAGATTCACGGCTTGAATGGCAAGCGTGGTGGCGTGCAATTGGGTCTTCTCGATCACAGCGGTGGTGCCTGTTTGGGAAAAAAGTACGCCAACAGGAATAAGGGTCTTCATGAAAAGCTCTTCCTGATTTTTTTCAAAACACTGCGCATGGCCAATTCCATATTGGCTGCTTCACAAACCACAGTATGCGGAATACCGAAAATTTGCTGACACACCCGCGCTTGCAAAGAGCCTATTTTCATACAGTTAACCGCCACCCCCTCTTCCCAGAGTTGAGCCACTGCATATTGGGCGTCCAGCAGCAGGTAATTCTCTTGTACGACATCCACATCGCTGGGGACCCCGTCGGTCAGAACCAGAACCATGGGTTTTTGGAGGCGCTTGCTGCACAAATTGCCCATGTGCCGCAATGCTGCGCCGAGTCTGGTTGAAAAGCCTGCCTGCAAACCCTTTATGGCCTTACGCTCCGAGGCTGACCAGGGAGACGTGAAATCCTTGTGCAAACTGATGCTGACATCAGCACGGGTATTCGAGTGAAAGCTCGAAACAGCGAAAGGAATATGTATCGATTGAAAAAAATCAGCCAGATATGAAATAGCCCTCTTTTCAATATCCAGAATACTGGTGAAGGTGCCGGGAATACGGTCGTTAGCCGATTCAGACGCATCAATCAAGACCATCACTCCAGCGCTCAGTTGCTGGCGCTGCCACAGTTGATAGATGTTTTCAGTCGGTGAAATACGGCAGCGCAAATCAACACTACGCTCTATGGCTTTGTCTAGCCAAAGTTGCTCACCATCGTCTGTGGAAACTTTAAATTCACCGCGCATGGTGCGTTTTCTTCGCGATTTGAACGGAGTTGCATGCGCTGCACGCAAAGGAATTCCTTTTGCACCGTAAGCTGGAGCCAGGCCTGTGTGATTCACCATCACAAAGGCCTCTTTCATGGTGCCGTTTTCTCCGTCCCATTCATCATAGTAAAAAATGATCGGTTCCTTGATGACAGGCAATTCCTCCAGCGGAGGTGGTTGGCTGGCGGAATGCGTCACAGTTTCCTGGATTTTCTGTTCAACCGATGCGTCAGTCCACAAAATGGAATTATCATCGCGGTATGTTGGCCAGACCGCATATCGGGTATGGTCAAACTGGTATCGCATCTGTCCGAGGTCATTGGCCAGAATAGATCCGGCTTCACGCAGCGCAGCAAATCCTTGACCGCTGCTCAATACCTGGTCAAACATGGTCAGCGCCTTGCCGCACCAGTAATCGCCATATACATTGCTTCTGCGCTTAAGACAGACCGACAATTTGGCCAGCTGAGTTTCCACGCCACCGATGTCCAGCGCCTGCGCTATGTCCAATCGAGAAGCAAAAACAGCGTCGATGCCCTCTATCTCCCCAGCAATCAGACGCTCAACCCGCTCATCTTCCAACAAAGAAATCAAGGCCAGAGATAGCTGCTTGAATTTACCCATTGGCTGAAAAAAAGCTGAGTGCAATAAGTGGGCCTTAGCGTGCGCTGCCATGCATAACACATCTACAGGGAGATACCCGTCTTGTAAAAAATTGGCCAGTTGCTCTGACAAGCTGTGCGGCAGCGACAGACCGAAAGGGGTAATTGCAAGTCTCTGCTGTTTATTGTGACGCTCCAGTGCCACCAGCGGTTTTTGCTGTTGGGGTTGCTGCAATCCACGCAACACGGCTTCAAGCCATTTGTCTGCAAGCACTGTTGCCATGTGCATTGACTCAATTCGGTACAGCAGCCAGGACCAGCGGAAGCAAGGCCAGCAATGTGGCACGGATCGTAGGCTCGTCGGTAACCGGATCTATCAAAGCCGCCTTGAGCAGATTTTGCTGCGCTTTCCCGGCGGTCATCAATTTGGCACCGTGTATCAGCATACGTGTTGAAACACCTTCAAACAAACCGGTACCGGCCAATTTACGGGAACTTGACCCGAAGTTAGCCAGCGCCCGGGCAAGAGCGGGCTGACAACCGGATTCGGACGCAATGATGCGTTGCTCCAACTCGATGGCCGGGTAATCAAAACGAACCGCAATAAAGCGCTGCTTAATGGATTCTTTCAAATCACGCATCACACTCTGGTATCCGGGGTTGTAGGACACAACGAGCATGAAACGGGGCGGCGCATGAAGCACTTCGCCGGTCTTGTCTATGAAGAGCTGGCGGCGGTGATCGGCCAGCGCATTCAGAACCACCAGCGCTTCCTGTCTGGCTTCTATCACTTCATCCAGATAACAAATTCCGCCTTGCCTGACCGCTTGAGTTAAGGTGCCGTCTATCCAAGGTGTTTCGTTTCCTTTGAGTATGTATCTTCCGACCAGGTCACTTGCACTGGTGTCTTCATTGCAAGCCACCGTCCACATCGGCACCTGTAGCTGCTGCGCCATGTATTCCACAAAACGCGTTTTGCCGCAGCCGGTAGGCCCTTTAATCAGCAAAGGCAGGCAGTGATCGAATGCTTGGCGGAAAACCAATTCTTCTTCACCGAGGTGGTGGTATGAAATAGTCAAGCTTGGATACCGGTTTGTATTTTTGCGGCAAAACAAAACAGCACCCTGAAACCCTTGCAGTCACAGGGTGTTTTTTGGACAAAGGATCAGCGATGCTTGGTCGACTGATTCGGAATGCCGTCAATCGGCGCTTCGTCTGTTCCAGGTGTAGACCGAGTGAAGGACTCGACCATTTTGCGCGCACCTTCCGGATCGTTAACCCATTTCGAATAGAACTCGAAAGGACAATCGGCCACACCACTCGCATCTTCACCTGAATTGATTTTCCCAGTGTAGCCGCGGTGCAGCAGTTTATACAAATGGTTTTGCGATTGCATGGTACGTCTGGCATCACGGATCAGTCCGACAGACAGTTCGGCATATTGAATGCCCATATCCTCTTCGCCGCATTCCCCAAGTGTGCGGCCGTCAAAGCCGACAATGGCAGAGTGTCCGAAATATGAATACACACCATCAAAACCGGATGCATTGGCCACAGCCACATAGCAATTGTTCATCCAGGCCATTGCCTTGGCCACAATCACCTGCTGGTCCTTGGCTGGGTACATATAACCCTGACAGCGCACAATCAACTCGGCTCCGCGCATCGCGCAATCACGCCAAATTTCCGGGTAATTGCCATCGTCACAAATAATCAGACTTATCTTCATGCCCTTGGGGCCGTCTGAGACATAAGTGCAATTACCCGGGTACCAGCCCTCGATCGGTACCCACGGCATGATTTTGCGGTATTTCTGCACAATCTCACCCTTGTCGTTCATCAGAATCAAGGTGTTGTAAGGCGCTTTCTTGGGATGCTCCTCATGGCGTTCACCGGTCAGCGAAAAAACACCCCAGACTTTTGCTTTGCGGCATGCTGCTGCAAAAATTTCTGTTTCTTCGCCTGGCACAGTGGCAGCCGTCTCGTACATCTCCTTGGAGTCATACATGATGCCGTGGGTTGAGTACTCGGGAAAAATAACCAAATCCATGCCTGGTAAACCCTGTTTCATACCGACCAGCATGTCGCCGATTTTGCGTGCGTTTTCCAGCACTTCATCCTTGGTATGCAAACGCGGCATTTTGTAGTTAACAACTGCAACGCCTACGCAATCCTTGCTGCTAGAAATATCTCCATGTCTCATAAGTGTTCTCCTGTTAATTGTTAAATTGTCAAAAATGCCTTGACGGCATCCACGTCTTCCGCCCCATTGCCGCAGCTGTGAACCACTGCCCCCCGCTCCAACACCACCAGCCGGTCAGCAACGCTGATTGCAAAACTAAGTACCTGTTCAGATAAAAGTACCGTGCAATCGGTTGCCTGTTGCAATTTAATAAGTGCCGCTGCAATTTCCTTAATAATGGAAGGTTGTATGCCTTCAGTCGGTTCATCAAGAATCAATAAAACCGGCCCGGCCGTCAAAGCCCGGCCTATCGCCACCATCTGCTGTTGACCGCCAGACAGATTCCCTGCTTTTCGATTTTTCATCTCCGACAGGACAGGAAATAATTCATACACAAGATCCGGGATTTTTTTCAAACGTCCGGTTTGCAACGCAGTCAACAGGTTTTCTTCAACGGTCAATTGCGCAAACAACAAACGTCCCTGAGGCACATAACCCAATCCCATACGGGCTCGTTCAAACACAGGCATACGGGTCATGTCCTGACCCATGAACTCGATACGCCCGGAGTGAACCGGCAGTAAACCCAACAGAGTTTTGAAAAAAGTTGACTTGGACATGCCGTTTTTTCCGACAACAGCCACTGCTTCGTGCGCCTTCATATCGAAAGACACACCATGCAGCACAATGCTTTGTCCATAGCCGGCCATTAAGTCTGTGGTCTTGAGCAAAGTCATCTTTTAATCGCCTAAATAGACTTCCCGCACACGCGGGTCGGCCTGTACCTGTTCGATGGAGCCTTCGCACAATATGGCACCCTGGTGCAATACCGTGACATTGCCGGACAGCTTCTTGACAAAGTCCATGTCGTGTTCAATCACAACAATGGCTTGAACGGCGGAAATCCGCTGAATCAGATCGACGGTCTGGTCGCGTTCTTTCAAACTCATGCCCGCCACAGGCTCATCAAGCAACAGCAATTGCGGGTGCTGCACCAGCAGCATGGCAATTTCCAGCCACTGTTTCTGTCCGTGACTCAGGGTTCCCGCTTGTGTGTCGAGCAAATTCTCCAGATTGGTCGTGACGGCAACCGACAGGATTTCCTGATTGAACTGATCATCCCTGTTGAATATGGCCGACAACATGCTCTGACCTTTGGGTACTGAAATCTGAATGTTTTGATAGACCGTCAAATCGTCGTAGACCGAAGGAGTTTGAAACTTGCGGCCCATGCCCATTCGCGTACGTTTAAATTCGCTTTCGTTGTCTATACGGACACCTGAAAAAAAAATGCTGCCCTTGCCGGCTTGTGTCTTGCCGCATATGGCATCGAGCAAGGTAGTCTTACCTGCACCGTTAGGACCGATGATGCAACGGATTTCGCCGGAGTGCACACTCAAGCTGATATGGTCGATGGCGACAAAACCGCCAAAAGCCACCAGCAGATCGTTGACTTCCAAAAGAGCTTGCTTACTCATTGGGTGTCACCCTGAGCAGCTGACTTGTTTTTTAAAATTGACGTCAAACCGGCCAATCCCTGCGGCAGAACTGCAGTCACAAGCAGAAACAGTCCTCCCAAGAAAAATAACCAGCCTTGCGGAAATTCTTCTGACAATGCGGATTTGAGCCAGCCGACAGCAAAAGCTGCAAACACTGCACCAAGCACGGATGTTCTGCCGCCGAAGGCGGCATAGACAATCATTTCGACAGATGCCACAGCACCGACTAGTTGCGGCGTGATCAGGCCGGTGAACAGCACAAACATGGCGCCGCCGATAGAGGCGAGAACACAGGACACAGACAAGGTAGCCGCCTTGATCCAGGCTGTGTCGTAACCTGAAAAACGCATCCGGTCTTCCCGGTCACGGATTGCAATCAATACCTTGCCGTACCGGGAAGACACCAGGTATTGCACAATCACCGCGCACCCCCCCAGCAAACCCAGCATTAGAAAATACATACGTATACGTGCTTCGTCCGATGCCACATCCCATCCCACCAAGGTGCTGAAATCTGTGATGCCATTAGCTCCACCGGTTCCGCCCTGACTTCCGATGATCAGTACCGTCAGGGTCAATGAAAGCGCCAGGGTAAGTATTGAAAAATAAACTCCGCTGACCCGTTTTTTGAAAATCATGTGGGTGAACGGGAATGCAAGCAGCACCGGCAGCACCAGTATGCAAATCAAAGTGAAAGCAAGACTGTGGAAAGGCTCCCATGCCAGCGGTAATTGCTCAACGCTACTCCACACCATGAAATCCGGCAACTCCGGGCTGGAAGCCTCAAGCTTGAGGAACATTGCCAGTGAATAAGCCCCGATGCCGAAAAATATGCCTTGGCCCAGACTCAGAATGCCGCAATACCCCCAGCTAAGAACAATGCCCAGAGCAACGAATGCAAAGGAAAGGTATTTACCGTAGAGCGGTACCCTGAAAGATGGCGAAATGACCGGCAGCAGCAATAGCAAACCGAAGATGATGGTGAAGTTAATCCACCAGCTTTTGCGCAAGAAATCTTTCGGCATGTCAGCTCCTCACCTTGGGAGAAAACAAGCCATTAGGGCGGAAGTACAGAATCAGCACCACGATCAGCATCAGCAAAACTTTGGCATAGGAACTGGTGGTCATGAATTCAAAAGTTGTTTGTAGTTGTGCAATGATGAAACTCGACAGCGCAGTACCCATGATGCTGGCCACTCCACCGAAAACAACCACAATGAACGTGTCAACAATATACAGTTGACCGGTTCCCGGATTGGTCGACCCGATCATGGTGAAGACGCTGCCCGCGATCCCGGCCAGACCGCTGCCAAGCGCAAAGGTATACATATCAACCTTCCTGGTATTGATGCCAACTGTTTCCGCAATCGCGCGGTTTTGCGTGATAGCACGAACCTGCAAACCCATGCGTGTCTTGAAGAAAAGCAAATACACCCCGACAGCCACCAGCAGTGTGAGCGCAATGATGAAAATCCGGTTCAACGGCAGTTGCACACCGGTAAAAGGCTCGATGGCTCCATCCAGCCACGAGGCCAGCGGGATAGTGACTTCCTGCGGCCCGAACACAGTGCGATAGGTTTGCTGCAAGATCAAACTCAAACCCCATGTGGCCAGCAGGGTATCCAGGGGACGGTTGTAAAACCAGCGGACCACGGCCCACTCGAGAAACATACCGAATAGAAATGTCACCATAAAAGCAACCGGTATGGCAAAAAGAATATATGTGTCTATGGAATCCGGAAAGATCTTTAAAAACACATTGGCCACCATGAACGTGACGTAGGCTCCAAGAGCCATTAATTCACCGTGCGCCATGTTTATGACGCCCATCAAACCAAAGACGATGGCAAGTCCCAAAGACATCAGCAGCAATATTGCTGTGTAACTGACGCCGCTAAAAAGTTGCATCCAGAATATTTCAAGGCTCACAGAAACTCTCCTCGGCAGCCTGCCGTTTACCCGGCAGGCTTTCCGAATACTTCAGTTAAAGAAATTACAGCTTGGGGAAGGGGTTCGGTTCAGTCAACTGACTTTCATGAACGATGTCAAACTGACCGTCTGCACGTGCACGTCCAATTCGCACTTTTTTCCAGACATGGTGGTTGGTCTTGTGAATTCTGACCAGACCTTCCGGCGCCTTGAATTCAAGTCCCGAAGAAGCTGCAACCACTTTTTCCACGTCAAATGACTTGGCTTTTTCTACCGCCAGCTTCCACAAATACACAGCGTTGTAGCCGCATTCCATCGGGTCGCCGACCACGCGGTCCTTACCGTATTTGGCTTTGATGGCGGCCACGAATTTTTCGTTTTCCGGTGACTTGATGCTTTGGAAATATCCCATACAGGCGTAATAACCCACTGCATTGTCTTTGCCGATACCGTCGATTTCGTTCTCCGACACAACAGTTGACAACAGTCGTTGCTTGGCACCGTCAAGACCTGCTGCTTTCAATTGCTTGTAAAAAGCAACGTTGGATCCGCCCACCACAGTCGAATAAATCCAGTCAGGTTTAGCTGCCTTGATTTTGTTGATGATGGAGGAGAACTCGGTATGACCCAAAGGCGCATATTCTTCGCCAACCACACTGGCGCCCAGACGGGTTGCAGTGGCTTTGGCAATCTTGTTACAGGTGCGTGGATAGATGTAATCTGATCCGACAAAGAAGAAGGTTTTGCCCTGCTGTTTGGCCATCCACTCCATGGCAGCAACCACAGACTGCGTTGCTTCCTGGGATGTGTAAATCACTTGTGGGTCTTCTTCCTGACCTTCGTAATAAGTCGGGTAGTACAGCAGCCCCTTGTTGGCTTTGAACACCGGCAACACGGCTTTGCGCGAAGCAGATGTGTAGCAACCGATGACGGCTGGTACTTTGTCCTGCTGCAGTAATTTTTTAGCCTTTTCTGCAAAGGTAGGCCAATCACTGGCGCCATCTTCCAGAACCGGCACGATCTTTTTGCCCAGAACGCCGCCGGCGGCATTAATTTCATCGATGGCCATTTTTTCCGCGTCAACGATGGCTGCCTCTGCCAGAGCGATCGTGCCAGACATGGAGTGCAGCAAACCCAACTTAACCTCTTCAGCAGCCATGCTCAGGCCGGGCCAGAGTGCCGCGCCCGGTAGCGCTGTGGCAGCAACCAGGGTACTGCCTTTTTGTATAAACAGACGACGTGATGACATATTCATGTTGACTCCTTAAACTGTGATTCATAAAGAAAATGGACGCTCAAAACGCAAAAA
>SHXP01000067.1 GCA_009693225.1 Limnohabitans sp.
GGTACTGTGTGATTGACCATCTTGGAGACGGTCTTGCGGCTGATGCCGAAATTCCTTGCTGCGGCGCGCCCGCTCATGGCATCCACCATGACTGCGCGCCTGACTTTGGCGTATAGGTCCATGTCTGTGTACATCCTGTGTGCCTTCCCCCGATCCAATCTTGGATCGAAGGATAGGCTTGGGACCGGTACCCGGTTACGCCGCCGTCAACTGGCCCCCTTTTACTCCGCCGTTCACAGGTACGCTTCGCACCCTCATTTGTTTACGAAGCGTCCGTACGATCATCCGGGATGCGACATGTAAAACCTGTTCGAGTCAGTGATAACACTCAAAGTGCACGCCACAGCTTATCAAAACACTTGCGGGTGTAAAAAATTTTACTGGATCGTAAAAATGATTCATTTCACCAAACTGTTCGCATACGGCAATATGGTTTGTTAAGTGAGGTGGAGCTTTGAAGAAAGTTCTTTGCTTTAATTTAAATAGAGCCAACCACTGATCTGATTGATTAATCAATTTATTAAAGCAGCCTTGCAAGATGCCTACAATACACCCGCCACCAACAATCACTTATCTTCAATATGACTTCTTACACCAAACACTACATCAACGGCGCCTGGCAAGAAGCGTCATCTAAAGCACATTTCGAGGTGCACGATGCCAGTACCGAAGAAGTCATGGCAACGGTACCGCAAGGCACGGTGGAAGAGGCCGCTCAAGCGGTCATGGCTGCACGCAAAGCTTTCCCGGCATGGTCAGGATTGAGCGTTGAAGAGCGTTGCCAATACATAGACAAAATCGTCGCCAGCTTGAAAGCCCGTTCAGACGAAATGGCCACGGCCATCGCCCGTGAGGTGGGCATGCCGCTCAAACTCTCCAAAATGGTTCAGGTCGGCGGGCCGGTGTTCAACTGGGGCAACGCGGCCAAAGTCGCCAGGGCCTACCAGTACGAAGAAAAAATCGGCAACTCAATGGTGGTGCGCGAGCCCGTCGGCGTGGTCGGTTGCATCACACCTTGGAACTTTCCGCTCAACCAGATCACCTTAAAAATAGCACCGGCGCTGGCAGCAGGTTGCACCGTGGTGTTAAAACCCAGCGAAATCGCCCCGGTCAACGCCATGATCCTGGCCGAAATCATCCATGACGCCGGCGTCCCGGCCGGTGTGTTCAACCTGGTCAACGGCGCCGGTCCGGTGGTCGGCGAAGTTCTTGCCAGCCACCATGAGGTCGACATGGTCAGCTTCACAGGCTCTACGCGGGCAGGAAAACGTGTGGCGGCACTGGCGGCTGAATCGGTCAAACGCGTCACGCTGGAACTCGGCGGCAAATCCGCCAGCATCGTCTTACTGGACGCGGACATGGAAGCCGCCGTCAAAGGCACGCTGACAGCTTGTTTCCTCAACAGCGGCCAGACCTGTTCCGCCCATACCCGCATGCTGGTGCCTGAATCCCGCTATGACGAGGTCAAATCTCTGTTGAAAACCGGAATCGCCAAGTACCCGCTGGGCCCCAGCCTGGAGGAAACAACCCGCTTAGGTCCCTTGATCACCGCCACTCAACGAGAGCGTGTCCTGGGCTTTATCCAGCAAGGGCTGAACCAAGGCGCCGAATTGATCGCCGGCGGCACAGACAAACCGGCATTCGACAAAGGCTATTTCGTGCATCCAACGGCTTTGAGGGTCAAGCCTGACGATACCTTGGCACGTGAGGAAATTTTTGGACCGGTGCTGGTGGTGTTGACTTACAAGGACGAAGACGAAGCCGTTCGCATCGCCAATGACACGATTTACGGTCTGGGCGGCGGCGTCTGGAGCGGATCTGAAGAACACGCCATGGCCGTTGCCCGTCGCATGCGCACCGGCCAGGTTGATATCAACGGCGCGCCATTCAACGGCAACGCGCCGTTCGGCGGTTACAAACAATCAGGCAATGGCCGTGAAAACGGCAAATTCGGCTTTGAAGAGTTCCTGGAACACAAGGCGATACAACTCAAACCGGCTGACAAAGCCTGATCCATTCATTTTCCATTTAATACGATGTACATTATGTTAAGTCAAAAACACACCGGTATCTCATTCACATTCAAGTTACTCGTCGTCGGCCTGCTGCTGTCCGTCTTGAACGCAAACGCACAACCCGGACCCGGTCGCAATGAGTTGGCCATGCAGGAAACACGGGATATTGCAGCTGCCATGCTGAAAGAACTCAGCCAAACCTTGCAAGCCGCCATGGTAGACGGCGGTGCTGTGAATGCCATCGGCGTTTGCAAAACCAAAGCGCCTGAAATCGCCATGTCTTTGTCTATGAAACATCAGGTCCAGGTTTCGCGTGTCGGTACCCGGGCCCGTAATCCTGACATGGGTGTGCCTAACGAATGGCAAACCAAAGCCCTGGCCAAATTCGAGTCCCGAATCGCCGCCGGCGACAAACCTTATGACATTGAATATGTAGAAGTCATCAAAACCGGCGCTTATGACCTGGAATTACGTTATGCCAAACCGATTGTCTTGCAGCCCATGTGTACTGCTTGTCACGGTTCGCCCGAACAGATCAGTCCCGAAGTCAAGGGAAAACTTGCCAAACTCTATCCGAACGACAAGGCAGTCAATTACAAACCGGGTGAATTACGTGGCGCTGTGATTGTTTCCCGTTTGCTGTCTCACTGACCGGTTTTAGGTTCATTGGAATTATTGACTTCGATGATGTCTACCGTGACGATACGAAGCGTTTGTAACTGCTTGGTGTAAGAGGGTTTTTTACTGTTCGGGCCCAAGGGCCTCACACGTATCATCCCGCTGCTTTCTGAGCCTTTCTTGGGCATGCTGATTATTTCTTTGGTGATTTTCTTGTCCTCATCCGGCGGTACCGGATTGTTGACGGTTTGACTGGCTGTCACCGGTGGATCGACCGGCAGAATCTCAGGTTTTTTGAATGCCGGCTCCACCATATTGATTTCTATATTGTTGCTGGGGATAGCCGGCCCGGTGACAGCTTCCTGCAAAGATTCTTCTTGATCCGCCGGGATCTCATTTTCCAGCCCGGTTTGTTGTTGCGGGGATTCCTCAGCAGTTTGAATTGACGAGTCTGCGACATTTTCTTGTCCGTTCGGTGTCCTGAAATCATGCATTGTTTGTATTTCTTCAGCCTGCCGGGATTGCTCGGTTTGCTGCAATTTCAAGGCAGGTTGCTCGTCTTCGGCTGGTTGAGATAGCTCAGTTTGTCGGGATTGCACTGCTGGTGTCTGCTGAGTCTGTGTCAGATCTGTAGACTGCGTTTTTTCAATGTCGGGCATGGTTTGCGGTGAAGGTACCGCCAACTGAACGGCATCAGGCTTGTATTTCTGGTACCAGGCTGACAAAAAGGCCTGCAAGTATTTTGTACTGTCTTCCTTGCCCGCCTGTCTGGCCATGTCCAAGGCACTCAGCCCCAATTTATTGCGAATTCTCGGGTCAGCGCCCTCCTCCAGCAATAATTTCACCGACATCTCATTGCTGTAACCGGCAGCCATCATCAGCGGGGTTGTTCCATTGGGTGATTCGGCATCCACATAAGCCTGTTGGTCAAGCAGCAAACGGATCATCTTCGTGTAACCTTTGCTGGCTGCGTAATGCAATGCCGTCCAGCCCGGTTTATTAATATCTGCACCCTTGGCAATCAATTTATCCGCCAGGGACAAGTGATTGTTGATGGCTGCCAGCATCAGCAAGGTTTCGCCGTCTGCACTGAGTACATTCAGATTGGTTTTTTTCCAGTCGACAAGCACATCCAACACTTTGAAGGACTTTTTCTGGTGCGTCAGTATCACAGCCGGTGTGCCCTTGGGACTGGGGCTGTTTGGGTCAAAGCCCCTGACCAGCAGCTGGCTGACCACCTCAGGCTGGTCCATCTCTATGGCTTTGAAAAAATCTTCATAAGAACCCGCAATAACAGAATTAAATCCAATTAAAACATATAGATATATGAAATACTTAAAGTAATTTCTCAATTTAAAACCCCTTTGAACAAGAGGTTGAAATTGGCAGATGTCATGGTTCCTACTTCGTGGTCTTCAAGCTGTCGCAAACTGGCGATCTGTCTGGCCACCCAAGGCACCAGGGACGGATCATTGACTTTACCCCGGTGAGGCGCAGGGGCCAGGTAAGGGCTGTCAGTCTCTATCAGCATGCGGTCCAGCGGCATCCAGGTGACGATGTCGCGCAAGTCACTTGCATTTTTAAACGTCAGAATACCGGAAAAAGAGATGTAAAAACCGAGATCGAGTGCAGCTTTGGCCACTTCAGCGGTTTCCGTGAAGCAATGAAACACCCCTCCGGCCGACCCGCCGGAACCGTCTTCGCCCTCTTCTTTCAGAATAGCCAGGGTATCTGCGCTGGCACTTCGTGTGTGTATGACCAGCGGTAAATGCAGTTGCCGGGCTGCCCGGATATGCAGCCTGAAACGCTGCCTTTGCCATTCCATGTCAGCCACAGAACGCTCGCCCAGCCTGTAATAGTCCAGTCCGGTTTCACCTATGCCGACCACCTTGGGGCGTTGTCCGAGGCGCAACAAATCGTCCAGCGTCGGTTCCTGCACCTGGTCCTCGTCCGGGTGTACGCCTGCGGTACACCAGAAATTGTCATAGGCCATGGCCATACCGTGCACGTCCTCGAAGGTTTCCAGCCGGGTGCTGATCAATAAGGCACGGCTGACGCCGGCTGTGTCCATGTTCCGGCGAATCTCCGCAAGGTGCGCCTGGAGTTGCGGGAAATTCAAATGGCAGTGTGAATCTGTATACATAGATCAGCGCCTCTGGCTCAGGGCCTGTTGGGCCCGGCTGACCCAGGCTTCGATCAGCAAACCCTGCTGGTAAGGGTGATCGGCCGATCTGGCACTGTGCATCAATTCGCGCGACCATTGGCTGAGGGCCTCGAACCTGGCGCCTTCGGGCAAATCAGCGGATTCGAAATACCTGGGGTTTCCGCCGACGCTGGCTTGCAGCATGTCATGGCAGACCTTTTGCAGACTGGAGAGCACCAGTGCAGCAGGGTTGTCTGCCAGAACACCGGCATTGCCGCGGCTGAGTTGCTGGGGCAAGGCGCGCCAGTGGCTGGACTGAATACCTGCCTGGAACATGCTCAGGGCATCATCAGGCCTGCCCCCGGCTGCCTGTAACAAGACCTGAGTCTGCGTGCCGGGTACCCCTTGGGCTCCTAACCATTCGCATGCCTGATCCGCGGCCGGCCACAGCATTTGGTGGCTCTGGCAGCGACTGCGTATCGTCGGCAATAATTCGTGCGCGGCGAAACAAGCCAGGATGAAGCGGGTATTGCCGGGCGGCTCTTCCAAGGTTTTCAACAAGGTATTGGCAGTGATTGTGTTCATGAGCTCGGCGGGGCTGATCAACACCAGTTTGCCGGCCTCACTGCCGCCGGTGGTCTGGGTAAAGCCCAGCAATTGGCGCATGGACTCAACCCGGATTTCGCGGCTAGGCTTGCGGTTTTTCTCGTCTATGTCTTTTTGCGCTTTTTCCGGCAAGGGCCAACCCAGAGCCAGCATCTCTGTTTCGGGCATCAACACCGTCAAATCGGGATGGGCACGTACTTGTATGCCGTGGCAACTCGGGCAATGGCCGCAGGCGCCAAGCGCAGTCGGTTGCCGGCATAACCATGCGCCAGCCAGTGCCAGGCCCAATTCGTACTGACCCAGACCGGACGGGCCTTGCAAAAGAAAAGCGTGGCCGGAGCGTTGAACCAGGCTTTGCAACTGGGTTTGTAACCAGGGGGCAAGCGGGGTCATTTCGCCTCCGCCGGCAGCAAACCGCGATCATGCAATGTTGTCAATACTGCATGCCGCACAGATTCCATGGTGGCATCCGCTGCAATCCGGGCAAAGCGCTTCGTGTCTGCCTGAGCGCGCGCCGCATAAGCATCGTGTACCTGACGGAAAAAAGCCTGGGGTTGGGACTCGAAACGATCGGGCACCCGGGCCTGAGCCAGCCTTTGAGCGGCGACAGACGGGTCGAGTTCAAACCACAAGGTCAGCAGGGGTTGCCGCAAACCACCGGCGGGCAAAGCTTGCACCCATTGCTCTAACTGCGTCAACACTTGCAGGTCAAAGCCGCGCCCGCCGCCCTGGTAGGCAAAGGTGGCATCGGTGAAACGGTCGCACAAAACGATATCGCCGCGCGCCAGTGCAGGCTCGATCACCTGTTGCAAATGGTCGCGCCTGGCTGCAAATACCAGCAAGGCTTCGCACAAAGGGTCCATGGCGTCATGCAATACTAGGTCGCGCAATTTCTCAGCCAATGCGGTACCGCCGGGTTCGCGGGTTTGAACCACGGTTTTTCCTTGGCTGCGGAATGCGTTCGCTACCGCTTGTATGTGACTGGATTTACCTGCGCCGTCAATACCTTCAAAACTGATGAAAATGCTGTTTTGCATTGACTTATTGTGCCTTGCCTGCGGCGGCAGAAACTGAAGCAGGCGAACGCTGGTAGCGGTCAACAGCTGCGTTATGGTCGGCCAGATTATCGCTGAACTGGCTGCTGCCGTCTCCACGCGCTACAAAATACAAATCCTTGCTTGTCGCCGGATGCAGGGTGGCCTGTAATGCAGCCATGCCGGGCATGGCAATAGGTGTGGGTGGTAAGCCCCGGTGCACATAGGTGTTCCAGGGGTGGTCGGTTTGCAGGTCAGCACGGCGAAGGTTGCCGTCAAATGAAGCACCCAGACCGTAAATCACGGTCGGGTCGGTTTGTAAAGGCATATTGATGCGCAAGCGGTTATGAAAAACGCTGGCGATCATGCCCCGGTCGCTGGACAGTCCAGTTTCTTTTTCCACAATGCTGGCCAGCGTCAATGCCTCGTCGGCGTTTTTCAATGGCAGGCCCATGTCACGGTTGACCCAGGCGGTTTCCAGACGTTTTTCCATGGCCCGGGCGGCGCGGCGCAACAGTTCCAGGTCTGAGCTGCCTTTGCCGAAGTTATAGGTGTCCGGGAAAAACCTGCCTTCGGGCGACAGACCTGACTTGCCCAGGTGACTCATGATTTCAGTATCGCTCAGGCTGGCTGAGTCGTGTTTGAGAAACGCTGATTTGTCCATGGCCTGGCGCAGCAGCCGCCAGTTCCAGCCTTCAACAATGGTCAGGTTTTTCAGGTTTTCCTCGCCGCGCACCAGTTTATTCAGCAGGTCATAGGCTGAATTGCCTTGGGTGATTTCATAACTGCCGGCGCGGATCCGTCGCGATTGGCCGCTGAGCTTGAAAAAGTAGTAGAGCAAGGTCGGAGACACGTCCACACCGGAATGTGCGGTGATAGCAGCGATCGTTTGCACCGACTGGCCGGGTTCGATGGAAACATCCACCGAAGCGGCGCTCAGCGGCAGCGGCCGCAAGATACACCAGGCCGCGAGCGACAACGTCAACAAAGCGGTCAACAGCAACAGACTGACCAATCGCCTGAACCAAGTCATCACAAGCCTTTCCTGAGCAAAATGTAAAGTTGACATGATAATAGAGGGATGATCTCAAGCCAGCCTGAAACTTCAACTCCCCTGATTCAAACGCGAGGCGCCTGCGTTTTGCCGCACCTGGGCGTGATTGCCGCGCGAGGCCCTGAGGCCGCACACTTTTTACACAACCAGCTGACCCAGGATTTTCTGCTGCTGGACATGCAACAAGCTCGCCTGGCCGCGTTTTGCAATGCCAAGGGCCGCATGCAAGCCAGCATGACCGGCTTCAAAACATCGGCTGAAGAAGTGTTGCTGGTCATGCGCGCCGATCTGCTGGCGCAGACATTGAAACGCCTGAGCATGTTTGTGTTGCGCTCCAAGCTCAAACTGAGTGACGCATCCGCGGAATGGACAGTGCACGGGCGCCTGGCAGCGCCGGATCTGGCACAAAGTCCCTGGCAGTTAAACCCGGACCAGGCTGTCTGGTCGGTCGCGCTGTATCCCGGCGCCGGGGCAGCTCGGTTTTTGGTGTTGGCACCTGCTCAGACCGTCTTGCCAGATGCAGGTTTGTCCTTGAACGACTGGCTGCTCGGCGAAATTCTCAGCGGTGTCGGTGATGTGCAATCCGCCACCTTTGAAGCCTTTGTGCCGCAAATGCTGAATTACGAATCGGTCGACGGCGTGAATTTCAAAAAAGGCTGCTACTCGGGTCAGGAAGTGGTGGCGCGCAGCCAGTTCAGAGGCATATTGAAGCGGCGCACTTACCTGGTCAGCAGTGCTCTGCCCTTGCAAGTAGGCCAGGAAATTTTCCATTCCAGTGACGCCAGCCAACCGGCAGGCCAAGTGGTGCAAGCGGTTTCACACCCGCAGCATGGCCACTGGGCGCTGGTCTGCCTGCAAACCTCCAGTGTGGATGGGGGTGAATTACACCCTGCAGACACAGCGGGCAATGTGCTGACACTGCATCCCCTGCCCTACGCCTTGCGCGACGATATTTAGCCGCTGCTATTTACATGGACGCCTGCAACATGTTGCGGTAATCCGCCACGCTGGCGTCACGCGGATTGGTTTTGTGTGAATGGTCGGCCACCGCACCCTTGATGATGTCGTCAAACTGAGCTTCGGTAACGCCCATGGTGGCCAGGCCCGATGGCAATCCCAGCGCGCCATTCATGCGCTTGATTGCGTCCGCCAAGGTTTTCGCCGGGTCACTGCCGGGCTCCAGGCCCATGGCTTGCGCCATGCGTGCCAGGCGGTTTTCTTTGTGCATGGATTCGGCCTGTGCATTGAATGCGATGACGGCAGGCAAAAACATGGCGTTCAAAGTGCCGTGGTGCAGGCGCGGGTTGATGCCGCCCAGGCTGTGACTGAGCGAATGCACGCAACCCAGGCCTTTTTGAAACGCCAGCGCGCCTTGCATGGACGCGCTCATCATTTGCAGCCGCGCCTCCCGGTCCTGGCCGTTGCGCGTGGCTTTCTCAATATTCGCCCAGCCGCGATGTAACCCGTCGATGGCGATACCGTCGGCAGGAGGATTAAAAGCTGCCGACATGAAAGTTTCCATGCAATGCGCAATCGCGTCCATACCTGTGGCGGCTGTCATCAAAGGCGGCAAACCCAGCGTCAGGTCGGGATCGAGCAAAGCGGTTTTGGGCACCAGGTGCCAAGAATGGAAACCGAGTTTGCGCCCGTCGTCAACGATGATGATGGCGCCGCGCGCCACTTCGCTGCCGGTGCCGGCCGTGGTCGGGATAGCGATCAGCGGCAGCACTTTGGCGGTGATGCGCGGCGAGCCGCCTTCGATGGTGGCGTAGGTGGTCAAAGGGCCGGGGTGGGTGGCAGAAATGGCCACGCCCTTGGCGCAATCCATCGAGGAGCCGCCGCCGATGGCGATCAGGCCGTTGCATTGGTCGGCGTGGCACAGGGCGGTGGCAGCGCGCACTGCCGCTTCGGTGGGGTTGGAAGGCGTGCCGTCATACACCGAGCAAGTCACGCCTGGCAAGGCGTCCAAAGCTTTTTGCAGCAGACCGGCGGCCTTGATACCGGCGTCGGTCACGATCAGCGGACGGCTGATGCGGTTGCGTTGACACTCCTCAGCAAGTCTTTTCAGTGCGCCGGGTTCGATGTGGATCTGGGTGATGTAGAGAATGCTGGACATGGGCTTTGCCTCGAATGCGTTGTAGGATGCTGCGACTTTAGCGGACTCCGGCAGACCTTTATGCAAAGACAAGATTTTCGTTTTTTTCACCCGCTGCGCGTGCGCTGGGTTGAAGTAGACATGCAAAAAATTGTTTTTAACGGCCATTATTTGATGTACTTTGACACGGCGGTCGGTGATTACTGGCGCAATCTGGTGTTGCCCTACGAGCAGACCATGCACGACCTGGGCGGCGATTTGTACGTGGTCAAGTCCTCGCTGGAATACAAGGCTTCAGCCGTCTACGATGATTTGCTGCACATCGGCATGCGCTGTCAACGCATTGGCAATTCGTCAATCACTTTTCAAGCCTGCGCGTTTCGCGGCAACCAGGTGCTGGTCAGCGGCGAACTGGTTTATGTATACGCCGACCCGGCCACGCAAACCTCCAAACCGGTGCCTCAGGAACTGCGCGACACCTTGCTGGGCTATGA
>SHXP01000068.1 GCA_009693225.1 Limnohabitans sp.
GGCATTGCGGGTATCCACAGCAAATTGCCGGAGGTGATCGCCGTGTCGGTGGCGGCGCAGTTGCTGCAGTTAACCCAGGCTTAGTCCGGGTCGAGTTGGTTGGCATATCTGAGGCTCGGTTTGAAGACACGCATTGGCCGACCCATCGGGTGCGATTTTTTTCTGCGATTTCGCTCGAAAAAAACGCCCCCTCCGAGTCGACCTGAAGAGATATTTATGGTTTGTGTGATTCTTCATTTATACCGGCTGCTGGTTTATAGATCCAAAAAAATTCAGCCTTAGACATACATAATGAAACACAGAAACGCTGTCGGAGGAAACCTGCTAACGGATCAACGACATGACGGGCGGGCCGACGCGAACATTGGCGCGAAGCGGCAGTGAGCGGCGACCGAACCGGCATGGCGTGAACACGTCAGTCAAAGAAAGACCGGCATAGCGGTAAATCCGGCCCTGCGGCTATAGTCATCCCATATGGAAAGCTATTTGCTTGAATGGGCTCAACTGCTGTTGCGCTAGGTGCATGTCATTGTCGTCATCGCCTGGATTGGCTCGTCGTTTTATTTCGTGTTCCTCGACAGTAACCTGCCGCCGCCGCAAGACGAGGCCTTGAAAACCAAAGGTGTGAGCGGCGAAATGTGGGCGGTGCACGGCGGCGGTTTTTACAACCCGCAAAAGTATGCCGGTGCGCCGGTTGGTATCAACAGCAAATTGCACTGGTTTTACTGGGAAAGCTATGCCACCTGGCTCAGCGGTTTTGCCCTGTTCTTCCTGCTTTACCTGTGGCAAGCCAATGTCTTTCTGGTCGATCCCTCGGTGTTCGTCTGGCGCACATACGCTGCGGGTCTGACTGCGATCGCTGTCCCGGTCTGCTTCTGGCTGCTGTATGACACGCTGTGCAAAACGCTTGCGCAAAGGCGTAACGGCGAACGCCTGCTCGGCGTGGTGTTGCTGGTGCTGGTGGCGGCCTTGTGCTGGCTCGCTAACCACTTGTTCGCCGCACGCGCGGCCTTTGTGTTGATGGGCGCGACACTGGCGACCAGCATGAGCGCGAATGTCTTTTTCTGCATCATTCCGGGCCAGCGTATCGTGGTCAAAGCTTTGACCTCGGGACAGGCTTACGATGAAAAATCGCTGGCGGTATATGGTTTGCGCGGCAAACAGCGCAGCGTGCACAACACCTATTTCACGCTGCCGGTGTTGTTTGCCATGCTGGCCAACCACGAAGGGCTGCTGCTCAACCATCCGCAACGCTGGGCCGTATTGTTTGTGATGATGCTCGCCGGTGTGCTGATCCGGCAGTTTTTCGTGCAAAAGCACAGTTGGCATCAGGGTAAGGCTGCACATCCCTGGCCGTTTGCCTTGAGCGGTGTGCTGTTGATTGCAGGTCTGGTGATCGCCCTGGTTCCTGAGCAGAGCAAAAGCACCGGCGAGTTACAAAGCCCGGTCACATTTCAGCAGGTGTAAGCCATTGTGAATCAGCGCTGCATCAGCTGCCATGGCGCAACCGTGCAAATGAAAAATCTGCGCTTAGACAGCGCCGCGCAAATTCGCGCCAATGCACACAATATTTACCAGCAAGCTGTGGTGTTGCGTCAAATGCCTATGAGTAACGCCACCGGCGTCACTGAGCAGGAGCGCCAAGCGCTGGGGCAGTGGTATCTGGGGCGCGCGCCTGGTTCCTGATTTTTTTCTCATAAGCCTGCAAGCGTTTTTCGCGCAGTGCCAGGTAGGCCTGGTACTCTTGCATCATCTGCTGCTTGTGCGCTTGTTTCTGGGTTTCTATGCGGGCGTCCTGATAAAACTTCAATTTATTGTTGTAGATGGCCTGTGCCAGAAAAGCGGTGGCACCCTTGTTGAGCAATTTCCAGACGGCCCAGGCAATGGCCAGGGGAAAGAACACCACCGATGCAATCATCAGCCACAGGCTTTCGGGGTTGGTGGCGGTGTCTTTCAGGTATTTGCTGACGTCAGAGGCTTGCATGCTTGTCTTTCAAAGAGAATCGAATTCAGCATCGACAGCAGCGGCGGTAACTTGAGCCTATCCGTTATCCTTGGCCTCTATGGCAGACATACCCGACCCTCAATTTCATCCGGCAGCGTTTTTACGCCATTTGTTTGACACCGCTGTAGCGCGCGCCCAGCCTGTGCTGAATATGTCCGGTTTGTTACCGCCGCCGCCGCGCGGGCGGTCCCTTGTTGTAGGTGCCGGTAAGGCAGCCGGTGCCATGGCGCATGCGCTGGAGCGCCTGTGGCCGCAGGATGCGCCTTTGGACGGCCTGGTCGTCACCCGTTACCACCATACGCCGCCGCGCCCGCCTGATTTGCGCCGGCGCATCGAGGTGGTTGAAGCCTCACACCCGGTACCGGATCAGGCAGGTATGGACGCTTCCGAACGCTTGCTGGAGCTCACCCGGGGCTTGAGCGCTGACGATCTGGTGATCTGCCTAATTTCCGGCGGGGGTTCATCCCTGCTGACCATGCCCGCCGCCGGTCTGACCCTGGCCGACAAGCAGCGTATCAACCGCGAATTGCTGGAAAGCGGCGCGCCTATCGGCGACATGAACACCGTGCGCAAACACCTGTCGCGCATCAAGGGAGGCAGATTAGCCGCCGCCTGTCACCCCGCTCAGGTTCTGACCCTGACCATCAGCGATGTGCCGGGCGACGACCCGGCGGTGATTGCCAGCGGCCCGACCGTGCCGGATGAAACCACTTGCGCTCAGGCGCTGGCTTTGCTGGACAGATACGGCATAGCCATTACGGATCAGGTGCGCGAGGCTTTGCAAAGCGGTGCGCTGGAAACACCCAAGCCCGGTGACGCGGTTTTCGCGGGTCACCGGGTGTTGATGATGGCCACGCCCATGCAATCCCTGCAAGCTGCGGCAGAAGCGGCGCGCGCAGCGGGCTTGAACGCGTATGTGTTGTCGGACGAAATAGAAGGTGAATCCAGAGAAGTCGCCAAGGTGCACTCGGCGCTGGCGCGTACGACAGCACGCGCACAAGGGCCGTTTCAAAAGCCTTGCGTGATTTTGAGCGGGGGCGAAACCACGGTCACCATCCGTGCTCCGGTGCCGGGTTTTCCCAAAGGCAAGGGCGGTCGCGCCGGTGAATTCTGTCTGGGATTGGCCATGGCTTTGCAGGGACAAGCCGGCGTGTGGGCCTTGGCTGCGGACACCGATGGCATAGACGGTGTCGAGGACAACGCCGGTGCTCAGGTGGCGCCGGATACTTTGCAACGCTGCGAACAGTTGGCGCTCAAACCGTCCGCGTTTGCCGATCGCAACGACAGTTACCGTTTGTTTGAAGCCTTGGGCGACCTGGTGGTCAGCGGACCGACGCATACCAATGTGAATGACTTCCGGGCTTTGCTGGTGCTGTGATGTGCTTATGATGGACTGATTAACGGTTTGCCTAGACCTATTGCAGGAGACAAGCATGTCAACTTTTTCCAGACCCATGGTCATGACCGAGCGCCAGCGACACTTTCGCGAGACCTACCGCGCCAATATCAGCCCGTTTTACAACGGCTTGCTGCACGTCGGTGTGATGTACGCGGTAGGCATCAGCCTGCTGGCCTACTGCTTGCATAAGCTTGACCAGGCCACCTGGGCCTGGCTGATGGTGCTGCCCGTGGCCATCGCCGGCAACTTCGGCGAATGGGCCATGCATAAATATGTGATGCACCGGCATATTGATGTGTTCGCATTGCGCGCCATTTACGACCGTCACACCCGCCAGCACCACCAGTATTTCACCGACACCGACTACACCATCGACAGCGTGCGCGAATTCCGCATTGTGTTTTTCCCCTGGCGGGTGCTGAACGTGCTGGGCGCGGGTGGCGGCGCGCTGGCATTGGTAATGGCTTATGTGTTCGGTGCGAATGCCGGTTACATCGCTTACATGACGGTCATCGGCCACTATGTGTTGTACGAGACATTCCACTATTGCTGCCACATACCTGAAAACGCGTTTGTGCGGAACATGCCGTTCATCAACACCATCCGGCGGCACCACGCGGCGCACCACAACCTGGGCATCATGATGCACAAAAACATGAATCTGACGTTTCCGCTGGCCGATTGGTGCATGGGCACCAGCGATGTCAAACGTTCATTGCCCGGTACCTTGCTCAACGGTTTTGATGAAACGCATATTGACCCGGCGCTCAAGCCCTTGATAGAAAAATTCCGCGACGCCCGGGTGCAGCAAGACCGCGTGACGCTGGAGGGGCCGTTGCTGGATGCGCAGGAGCGGGCGGCGCTGGGTGGCGTTTAAATCAGTTGGGTCAGGGTGGTCAGCAGGCCCAAAGACAAGACCATCATGCCGCCGAGTTTGATGACCATGCGTTGTTCGAGCAACAGCAGTTCGTGGCGAATGTTGTGGTCAAGGATTTTGATTTCTGTCCGCAAGGTTTTTTCGACAATTTGAATTTCACCTCTTAAGATTTTTTCTACACTCTGAATTTCACCCCGCAAGACTTTTTCCATAGACTGCAGTTGCGAGCGGGTGGCAAGCGGGGAAACATTGGCATGCAGCACTGCAGGCATGACCGTGAATTGTTCCTCGGCCAGCGCTGAGGCCATGCCGGCCGCTGTCAAGCGGTTGGCTTAGGACAGGGCGTCGAGTTGCATGGTTTTCATGGGGGAAAGGTGTAGCTATTTCCAGATTCAGTTGGAATGTGATGCATGGACTTCGAGCACATGTCCGTCCACCACCACGTGTTCAACCAGTCTGTCGTCGCCCAGCACAATCATGGCGAACTGTTGTTCTTGCAAGCTGTCTGCAGCTGCAATGCGGCGCGACAGCAACGGCGTGGCTTGCGGGTTGAGCACAATGAAATCGGCTTCGCAACCCGCATTCAAATTGCCAGTCACGCCGCTTAAACCCAATGCCTTGGCAGCGCCTGCGGTATGCAGCCACCACAGGTGTTGTGCGCTCAGCGAGCGGCCGTTTTGCCCCACGCTTTGGCGCGCCACGGTATAGGCCGCGTGCATGGTGTGGAACGGGCTGAAGCTGGTGCCGCCGCCCACATCGCTGGCGAGTGCGTGCAGCAACTGGTGCGACTGTGCCAGCGAGAAATCAAAAAAACCGCTGTCTAGAAACAGATTGCTGGTCGGACACACCGCACCGGCAGCCCCGCGCTCGGCCATCAGGTCGCGGTCATTCGCATCCAGGTGCAGGCAGTGTGCATACACCGAGCGTTCGCGCAGCAGCCCCATGTCCTCGTACACGCCCAGGTAGCTGCGCGCATGCGGAAACAACTTGGCGACCCAGCGGATTTCATCCGCGTTTTCGGCGACACGCGATTGCACCCAGACATCCGGGTGCGCGGCTGCCAGTTCACCGGCGCCGCGCAATTGCGCTTCGCTGGAGGTGGGCGCGAAACGAGGGGTGATGGCATAACCCAGTCTGTCCACGCCGTGCCAGCGCGCGATCAATGCTTCGGTTTCATACAGACTTTGTGTTGCGCTGCTGTCGCGTAACCCGTCGGGGCTGTGCCGGTCTTGCAGCACACGTCCGCTGATCATGCGCAAGTGACGGCCTTGTGCTTGCGTGAAAAACGCATCCACCGAGGCGCTGTGCGCGGTGGTCACACCGTGGCGCATCAACTCGTCAAAGAAAAACGCGGCCACTGCTGACGCATGCGCAGGATCGGCAAAACGTGTTTCCTGGGGAAACGTGTAGTTGTTCAGCCAGGGAAGCAGGCCGTCTGCCGGGGAGGCAATCACATCGGTCTGCGCATAGTGGATATGTGTATCGACAAAACCCGGCGCGATCCAGTGGCCGCGCCAGTCGGTCAACGGCAGGTGTGCATGTGCCGTCTCCAACGTCCGGTGGTCACCGATGGCACTGATGCGCGCCACGCCGTCGGCGCCGCGCGTGGTGACCAGCAAGCCATCCGTTTCAAAGTGAATCTGATCGCTGTCCGGGTCCGGAAACCACAGCAGCGATGCCCGGTAAGCGTGTGAATCAGAAACTGCTTGCATGGAAAATCCGGATAAAGGTGAACAAAAAAAAGATTTGAGTCAGGAATGATTGGCCGGCGTTTGCAATGCCGTGAACACACGCTCAGGCGTCACCGGCGTGTTCAGTTGCACCGGCGTGTTTGCGGCCCAGCGTTTGAGCGACGGCGTCGCGTAAGGCTTCGTAAACGCTGATGGCCAGCATGGAGGGAGGCTCACCCACGGCTTTGCTGCCGCCTATGGTGTCTTCGCGGTTCGGTTCGTGCCACAGTTTAATGTTGAAGTGTTCGGGGATATCCGCAGCGGTGGGGATTTTGTAGGTGCTGGCGCCGCGCGTCAGCAGTTTGCCGTCCTTGCCCCAGAGCAGTTCTTCCGTGGTCAGCCAGCCCAGGCCTTGCACAAAACCGCCTTCTATCTGGCCGATGTCAATCGCTTGGTTCAATGACTGACCGACATCGTGCAGTATGTCCACGCGCAAGAGTTTGTGCTCGCCGCTCAAGGTGTCGATGGCGACTTCACTGCACGCAGCGCCATAGGCAAAATAAAAGAAGGGGCGGTGCGAGAGCGTCTTGCGGTCGTAATGGATTTTGGGGGTAGCATAAAAACCGTCGCTCCATAACTGCACCCGCTGGCTGTAAGCGAATTGCACCACTTGCGCAAAACTGCGTTGCAGTGCAGGTGTTCGTATGAAACCGTCTTTGAACACCACTTCTTCGGCCTTGCACCCGTCGGCTTTGGCCAGGCAGTCGGCGATGTTTTGCTTCACCTGCAAGGCGGCGCGTTCGGCGGCGCGTCCATTGAGATCGGTGCCGCTGGATGCTGCGGTGGCGCTGGCGTTGGTGATCTTGTCGGTGTCGCTGCTGCTGATACGCATCTGCTCGAACGAGACGCCTAGGACATCGGCGACGATGGCGCAGACCTTGGTGTGCAAGCCCTGGCCCATCTCTGTGCCGCCGTGGTTGATGCGCACACTGCCGTCGGTGAACACCGACACCAGCGCACCGGCCTGGTTGAATTGCGTGGCGGTGAAGCTGATGCCGAATTTCACCGGCGTGAGTGCAATCCCTTTTTTTATCACCGCTGAACTGGCATTCCATTGCGCAATGTCTGCACGTCGCCGGCGGTAGCGGCAGTCGTTCGCCAATTGAGTCATCAACTCGGGCAATATGTTGTCTTCCACGGTCATGCCGTAAGGCGTGGTGTTGCGAGGAGCGTCGCCGTACAGATTGCGCAAGCGCACATCCAGCGGGTCGATGTGCAAGTGACGCGCTATGTTGCCCATCACAGTCTCGATCAGCATCATGCCTTGCGGCCCGCCGAAGCCGCGAAACGCGGTATGGCTTTGCGTATTGAGTTTGCTGCGGTGTGACACGATGTTGACGTCGGACAGGAAATAGGCGTTGTCGGTGTGGAACACCGCGCGATCTGTCACCGGTCCGCTCAAATCAGCACTGAAACCGCAATGCGCCCATTGGGTCGACTGCAATCCCAGTAAAAGGCCGCTGTCGTCAAAGCCTGCTTTGAAATTATGGCTGAACGGATGGCGCTTGCCGGTCACCAGAAAATCATCCTCCCGCGAGAGGCGCATCTTCACGGGCTTGCCGGTTTTCAATGCAGCCAGCGCCGCCCACACCGCCAGTTGACCAGCCTGGGTTTCCTTGCCGCCGAAGCCGCCGCCCATGCGCCGGCACACCACGCGCACTGCGTGCATTGGCAGACGCAGCGCATGCGCCACCCAGTGCTGCACTTCGCCGGGGTGTTGCGTGCTGCTGTGTATCAGCCACTCGCCGTTGTCCTGCGGTATGGCGTAGGCGATCTGTGTTTCCAGGTAATAGTGTTCCTGGCCGCCGATCTCGAGTTGTGCTTGCAGATGGTGGGCGGCGTTTTGTATGGCGGTTAGCGCGTCGCCGCGTTGCACCTGCACATGGGCAAGCACGGTGGCATTTTGGCTCTGGGCTTCGCGCGCATTGAGTAACGGCGCTTCAGCCTCTGCCTGTAACACCGCACGTTGAGCAGCTGCGCGTGCCTGAATATGCGTGTCAGCCACCACCAGACCCAGCACCTGACCGATATGCTCAACACGCTGACTGGCAAATACCGGTTCGTCGTGCACAAAAGTGGCAAGCAACTTGTCGCCTAGAATATCCTCAGCGGTAATGACTCTATGCACGCCATCGTACGACATCACGGCACTCAAGTCCAATGACAGAACGCGCCCGCTGGCGACGCTGCTGAGAATCGGTGCGGCATGCAGTGTGCCTTCGGTCAAAGGGAGGTCATCGATGTAAGCCGCCTGACCCTGTACATGCAGGTGCGCGCTTTCGTGCCGCGATGAACTGCTCACGACAGATCTTCCAACTGCACACAGGCCCGGCCTTGCTGTTGCAGCCAGGCGCGGCGCAGCAGATTGCGCAACACCAGCCGGCGGTAATCAGCGCTGGCGCGCATATCGCTGATCGGTGAAAACTCTTTTTCCAGCACCTTTTGCGCTTGTATAACCGTCGCCTCATTCCAGGGCTGGTCAAGCAAGGCGGATTCGGTTTTGAAAGCGCGAACCGGTGTCGCAGCGACGCCGCCTGCACCAATGCGCACAGATTGCACCACGCCTTTGTCAATATGCAATTGCAGCGCCAGGCACACTGCGGAGATATCGTCTTCTACGCGCTTGGACACTTTGTAATTGCCCAGCCATTCACCGGGTAGCGGGTGCGGTACAACGATCCAGCACAGCACTTCATCACTTACCAATGCCGTGCGCTTGTAGCCAAGGTAAACATCTTCCAGCGCTACATGGCGGCTGACCATGCGGCCTTTGCGCCAGGCCGTCAACACCACCTGAGCGCCAAGCGCCATCAGTAACGGCATGCTGTCACCGACGGGCGAGCCGTTGGCGATATTGCCGCCCAGCGTGCCGGACTGTCGCATCGGCCGTCCGGCAAAGCGCCCGGCGAAATGTGCGATCGACGGGCGTTTTTCAGCCAGCGCGGCAAATGCATCATGCAGATTGACAGCTGCACCTATGGTCAGATGCTGTGGGTAATCTTCGATGCGCAGTAACTCTTGAACACGTGTCAGGTCTATCACTTGGGGAAACCGCTGGTGTTGTTGCGTCACCTGCAAACCGGCATCGGTGCCGCCGGCCATCAATTGCGCCTGCGGATAACGTGCGCGCAGCGGCAGCAACTGGCGCAGGCTCGTCGGCAGGGCGTAATGTGTGTCTAGCTGATCGCGACCATTGCTTGTGTGCCTGATCGCAGGAACGGCAGGTACAGCCAGGCGCGGGTACCTGTGCATGGCGCAGGCGGCTTCCAGAATAGGCCGGTAACCGGTGCAGCGGCACAGGTTGCCTGAAATGGCTTCCATGGCCTCTTCGCGTGAGACTGCGCGACCGTTGACCCGCTGGTACAAGTCGTACAAGCTCATGACAAAACCGGGCGTGCAAAAGCCGCATTGCGAGGCGTGGTGGTCAACCAAGGCCTGCTGTACCGGGTGCAATTGACCGCCGGATGACAGGTCGGTAGCGGTCGTAACCTTCAGGCCGTGTGCGCTTTGCTGCCGTCGGCTTGAGACAAAACCACGGTGCAGGCACCGCAGTCACCGCTGGCGCAGCCTTCCTTGGTGTCGCCGGCCCGCAATTCTTCACGCAGCAGGTCAAGCAAGGTGCGCGCCGGTGGTACATTGACCAGCGAATGCCACCGGTGACGGTGAATCAACTCTAGCTTGGGGAAAGTCATGTCAACTGTGCCAAGTTGTTTAAGAGCTATTGTTGCATTGGAAGCCGGGGACGGAAATCACCCATGAACACAGCTGCTTTTCTTGAACTGCGCGGCATTAGCAAGCGTTACCCGGCGGTGCTGGCCAACGACCGTATTTCGTTGCAGGTGAACCCCGGACAGATACACGCCATCCTGGGTGAGAACGGCGCCGGCAAATCCACGCTGGTGAAAATTATTT
>SHXP01000069.1 GCA_009693225.1 Limnohabitans sp.
AGCCGCGTCCAGCATTTCCACCCAATGCTTAACCGGCACTTGCGTGCCGCTTTGCAAATGCGTGATACAGCCGATGTTGGCGCTCAATATGGCCTGCGGTTGCATTTCGTTCAGATGGCCGAGCTTGCGGTCGCGCAATTCGGTGGCAATGGCCGGTTGCAGCACACTGTAAGTGCCGGCGGAACCGCAACACAAATGCGCCTCATTGGTGGCCACGCGCAGCTTGAAGCCCAGCGCGTTCAAATGGCTTTCAACGCCGCCTTTCAATTGCTGACCGTGTTGCAAGGTGCACGGCGGGTGAAACGCCATCAAGCCCTGCGCTTGCGCAGTCTGCGGCTGTATACGTTGGCGCAATGCAGGCAACAACTCAGGCAACAACTCGCTGAGGTCTTTGGTCAGTTCGCTAATGCGTTTGGCCTTGTCTGCATAAACCGCATCATTGCGCAAAATATGCCCGTAGTCTTTGACGGTGACACCGCAGCCGGAAGCGTTCATCACGATGGACTCGACCCCTTGGCTGACCTGCGGCCACCAGGCATCGATGTTGTTTTTCATTTGAACGATGGCGCCGTCCTGGTCGTTCAAATGGAATTTCACACCGCCGCAACAAGCGGCCAGGGGTTCGACAATGGTTTGTATGCCGCAGGCGTCGAGCACGCGCGCGGTCGCGCTGTTGATGTTCGGGCTCATGGACGGCTGCACACAGCCGGCCAGCATCAGTACCTTGCGTGCATGTGTGTTTGACGGCCAGCGGCCTGCGTTGCGCGCTTCGGGCACCTTGGCCTTGAGGCTGCCGGGCAACAGTACGCGGACCGCCTGTCCCAGCTTCATGGCAGGAGCGAACAAAGAGGAGTTCAACCCTTCTTTCAAGGCCCAGCGCAGCGCCTTCTCAGCGGCAGGACGCGGTACTTTTTCATCCACCAGCTTGCGCCCGATATCCACCAGGCGGCCATACTGCACGCCACTGGGACAGGTCGATTCGCAATTGCGGCAGGTCAGACAACGGTCCAGATGCAGTTGCGTGTCACGCGTCGGTGTTTCGCCTTCGAGCACCTGTTTGATGAGGTAAATGCGCCCGCGCGGACCGTCGAGTTCATCGCCCAACAGTTGGTAGGTCGGACAGGTCGCGGTGCAAAAACCGCAGTGCACACATTTGCGCAAAATGGCTTCGGCTTCACGGCCATCGGCCGTATTCTGGTATTGGGGTGAAAGGTTGGTTTGCATCTTTTAAACACCAAGGCGTACGGTGTTGAACACGCCGTGCGGGTCAAACTGTTGTTGCAGTTCACGTTGTATGCGTTGCTGCACCACAGGCAATTCGGAAAACACGGGCACCTCGCCGGCGCAGTGTCCGCGAAACAAGGTGGCATGGCCACCGGCTTGTTGCGCAGCCTGACGCAATTGCTGCGCTACCGATAACGGGGCCCACAGCCAGCGCAAGCCGCCGTGCCATTCAATCAGCACAGGATAGGGCAGATTCAGCACCGGCGCGGTTTGCGGCAGGCTCAGGCGCCACAGAGCGTGATCAGCTGACATCGGCTGAAAAAAGGACAGTGTTTGTTCGCGTATGGCTTGCCACACCGGCAAGGCCTGTTGCGGGTCCAGGCGCGCAGCGCTGCCGCCACTGGCCTGCACCTCGGCGATCATGCGCGGACACGCCGACTCAACGGCGGCGACCGCACCACGCAAACGCACCGATAACACATCAGCCGCCGGTGCGTACTTGACGTCGTGCCACCAGCAGCTGGCATTGAGAGGCAAGGCCTGCGCGCCCCAGCGGTGCAACTGGTTCAAGGCTTGGTGCTGCGGCAAATGACACAACAACGTGGCCTCGGTAGGTGCTGTCGGCAGGACTTTGAGCGAGACTTCAGTGACGATGCCCAGCGTGCCCATGCTGCCGGCCAGCACCCGTGATACGTCGTAACCGGCCACGTTTTTCATCACCTGGCCGCCGAAGGTAAGCTCCTCGGCCAAGCCGTTGATCATCCTGGCACCCAACACATGGTCTCGCAGAGCGCCGGTACTAGCTCTTGACGGCCCGGCCAGACCGGCCGCCACCATGCCGCCAACCGTAGCGGCAGAGCCGAAATGCGGCGGTTCATAAGCCAGGCACTGGCCCCGGGTTGAAAGCAGTTGTTCAAGTTCAGCCAGCGGGGTGCCGCCGCGCACCGTCACCACCAGTTCGCTGGGCTCGTAGCTGACAACCCCTGTGTGTTCGCGCACATCGAGCAGATCATGACCGGTCTTGTGTTCACCGTAAAAATGCTTGGTATTGCCGCCCTGGATGCGTAGCGTGCGCTTGCTGGCTGCCGCTTGCCTGATACGTTCTTGGAAGGATGAGATCACTGAAACCATGCGTCGATGTTAGCGGTTGATGTTCTCAGGGAAGAAGCCGGCTTCAATGGCCTCACAGGCGCTGGGCCTGATGTCTTTATTTGGCAATAACGCGCACCATTTCCAGACACTTGTTGGAGTAACCCCATTCGTTGTCATACCAGCTGACCACTTTGACGAAAGTGCTGTCCAGCGCAATGCCGGCGTCGGCGTCAAACACGCTGGTGCAAGGCTCGCCGCGGAAATCGGTGGCAACCACTTTGTCCTCGGTATAGCCGAGCACGCCTCTCATGGCGCCCTGGCTTTGCGCTTTCATTTCGGCGCAGATTTCCGCGTAGCTGGCCGGGTTTTCCAATTCGACGGTGAGATCCACCACCGACACATCAGAAGTGGGCACACGGAAGGACATGCCGGTGAGTTTTTTGTTCAGCGCAGGAATCACCACACCGACCGCCTTGGCCGCACCGGTGCTGCTGGGGATGATGTTTTCCAGAATGCCGCGGCCGCCGCGCCAGTCTTTGTTGGATGGGCCGTCCACGGTTTTCTGGGTCGCGGTGGCGGCATGCACCGTGGTCATGAGTCCGCGCTTGATACCCCATTTGTCATTCAAGACCTTGGCAACAGGCGCCAGGCAGTTGGTGGTGCAAGAGGCATTCGATACGATGGCTTGGCCGGCGTAGGTGTTGTGGTTCACACCGAAAACAAACATGGGCGTGTCGTCTTTGGAAGGCGCTGACAACAAGACTTTTCTGGCGCCTGCGGCCAGATGCTTTTCGGCGGTGGGTTTGTCCAGAAACAAGCCGGTGGCTTCGATCACGATGTCGGCACCGACCTCGTTCCATTCGAGGGCGGAAGGGTCGCGCTCCTGCGTCAGGCGGATTTTCTTGCCGTTCACCAACAGCACGCCGTTATCCACCGAGACATCCCCTTTGAAGCGCCCGTGCACACTGTCGTACTTAAGCATATAGGCCAGGTAGTCCGGCTCCAGCAAGTCGTTGATGGCGACAATTTCTATGTCACTGAAGTTCTGGATGGCGGCACGAAACACCATGCGTCCTATGCGTCCGAATCCGTTGATACCTACTTTGATGGCCATGGTTACTCTTTCTGAAAAAACACGTTAAACAAGGCACAGCATGCGCAACTACACGCTGTGACTGACAACATCAAGCGCGCGCCAACACCGCACGCACAGTGTCTGCAACGTTCTCGGGTGTGAAACCGAAATGCTTGAACAACACCGGCGCCGGCGCACTCTCCCCGTAGGTGTCGATACCGACCACCGCCGACACGCCGTATTTCCACCAGCCGTCGGTGCTACCCATCTCGACGGCGATGCACGGCACACCGGCTGGCAGGATCGCGGTTTTATAGGCCGGGCTCTGGCGGTCAAAGGTCGTGGTGCTGGGCATGGAGACCACGCGCACCGCAATTTTGTGCTCCGCCAGCAGAGCTTGCGCTTTGAGCGCGAGTTGCACCTCCGAGCCGGTGGCGATGATGATGGCTTGCGCTTTTTTCTTCATGCCGACTTCGCTCGGCTCGGCCAGCACATAAGCGCCTTTGTTGAGCGCGTCCAGGCCACTGGCATCCTTGGCCGCGCTATGGCCCTTGGGCAGGTAAGGCAGGTTCTGGCGGCTCAGCAGTAAGGCGGTGGGGCGGTGCGCGTTTAGCAAAGCCACGGCCCAGGCCACGGTGGTTTCTGCGGTATCGGCAGGGCGCCAGACGTCAAGACCGGGAATCAAGCGCAATGAAGCCGCGTGCTCGATAGATTGGTGGGTCGGACCGTCTTCGCCCAGGCCGATGGAATCATGGGTGAACACATGCACCACGCGCTGCTTCATCAGCGCAGCCATGCGGATGGCGTTGCGCGAATAGTCAGAGAAAGTGAGGAAAGTTCCGCCATAAGGTATGTAGCCGCCGTGCAGCGCGATGCCGTTCATGATGGCGGCCATGCCGAATTCGCGCACGCCGTAGTTGATATGACGCCCGCCGTTGCCGTGCTCGTCCTTGACGATGCGCCCGGCCTGGTCAACCCGCACATTCGGTGTTGATTTGGTGTTGGTCAGGTTAGAGCCGGTCAGGTCGGCGCTGCCGCCGAGCAGCTCAGGGATGGCGGCGGTGAAGGTTTCGAGCGCCAACTGGCTGGCCTTGCGGCTGGCGACGGTTTCTGCCTTGGTGTTGGCGGCAACCACGGCATCGACCACGGTCTGGTGAAAGTTTGCCGGCAATTCGCCGGCCATGCGGCGTTTGAACGCTGCCGCCAGCTCCGGATGCGCTTGAGCATAAGCGCTGAATGATGTGTTCCATTGGTGTTCCTGCTGTGCGCCTTTGGCCTTGGCATCCCAGCCTGCGTAGACCTCTGCGGGCACATGGAAGGGTTCGTGCGACCACTGTATGGCGGCGCGTGTCAGGGCAATTTCTTCTGCACCCAAAGGTTCGCCGTGCGCCTTAGCGGTATCCACCCGGTTCGGGCTGCCCTGGCCGATATGGGTTTTGCAGGCGATCAGTGTGGGTTTGTCTGCGCTGTGTCTGGCGGTGGCGATGGCACGGCTGACTGCTTGCACATCGTGGCCGTCCACACAGATGACATTCCACCCGTAAGCCTTGAAGCGAGCAGGGGTGTCGTCGATGAACCAGGGTGTGACCTTGCCGTCTATGGAAATGCCGTTGTCGTCATACAGCGCAATCAGCTTGTTCAGTTTCCAGGCGCCGGCCAGCGCGCAAGCCTCGTGGCTGATGCCTTCCATCATGCAGCCGTCACCCATGAATACATAGGCGTGGTGGTCGACGATGTCGTGACCGGGGCGGTTGAACTCGCAGGCCAATAGCTTTTCAGCCAATGCCATGCCCACCGCGTTGGTGATGCCCTGGCCCAGCGGGCCGGTGGTGGTTTCGACGCCGGGGGTGATCCCGACCTCGGGGTGACCGGCGGTTTTGCTGTGCAACTGGCGAAAGTTTTTCAGCTCGTTCACCGGCAGGTCGTAACCGGTGAGGTGCAGCAATGCGTAAATCAACATGGAGCCGTGTCCGTTGGACAGCACGAAACGGTCGCGGTCGGCCCAATGCGGGTGACTCGGGTTGTGTTTCAGGTGCTCCCCCCACAGCGCCACAGCAATATCGGCCATGCCCATAGGCGCGCCAGGGTGACCGGAATTTGCTTGTTGAACAGCGTCCATTGCCAATGCGCGAATCGCACTGGCCATTTGTTGGTGCTTGGCCATGGGTGGCTCCGTATAAGTGGTGTGAAAAGGGTAACCTGATATTTTAACCAACCTGTTTTATCAACGCGGCTTAGTCGCTTACCGGCGTATTCAACTGTTACTGCAGCGCTTGACACCGGGCCACATGGCCGGACATGACAGACCCGGGCTGGCTACACTTGCTCGCTGTGACTATGCCCGCAAAAACCAAACCGTCTTGCGCAGCGGCAGGCGCCATGTTGCTGGCCGCCGGTCGCGGCGAACGCATGCGTCCGCTCACCGACAGCTGCCCCAAACCTTTGCTTCAAGTCGGCGGTTTTCCTTTGCTGCATTACCCATTGTCGGGGCTGTGGAATGCCGGCGTGTCTTCGGTGGTGATCAACACCGGCTGGCTGGGTGATCAGATTGAATCCGCATTCGGAACCAGCTTCAAGCCCGCGACGCGGACAGCCGTCCAGGCGGCACCCGCGCTGCAACTGCATTATTCACCTGAAGGCCGGGGTGTCGGCGAGGCTTTGGAAACGGCAGGCGGTATCGTGCGCGCCCTGCCGCTGCTTGACGATGTGTTCTGGGTAGCCGCAGGCGATATTTACATGCCGGGTTTTGATTTTTCTGCTGCTGCTTATGACCGCTTCACATCCAGCCCACAACTCGCGCATATCTGGCTGGTGCCCAACCCGACGCACAACCCGCAAGGCGATTTCGGTTTATCCGCAGAAGGGCTGGCTTTGAATGTTGCCAACACCAGACCAGCTGCCAACCCCTCACGCCAGACCAGCCGATCCCTATACACCCGCGCCCCTGGCCCGGGCCCCGGTGCGGTTTTGCAATCACAAGCGCCGCTTTACACTTTCAGCACCATCGCCATTTACAAACGCGCTTTCTTTCAAGCCGGCTGGTGCGTCATACCCTCTGGCAACCCGCATGGCGTGAAAGCACCGCTTTCGCCCATGCTGCGCGCGGCCATGGACCGGGGTTTGGTGAGCGCCTCCATGTATGAAGGTCTGTGGGTGGATGTGGGCGCGCCCGAGCGGCTGGCCTTACTCAATCAGAACAAGCCCGGCTTTCAGACACCTTGAATTGCGCCCCCAGACAGCAGCGCACGGGCTGAATCGCTTCATATACCCATACCGGCTTGCTCGCTGCGAGCAGGCTCCTACAATCCGCTGATGACCTCTATTTACGCCTCCCGCCGCTCGCGTCTTGCGGCTCAGCTCGGCGCCGGCGCAGTCGCGCTGATTCCAACCTCACCCGAACGCGCGCGTAACCGTGACGCTGACTTTCCTTATCGCCACGACAGTTATTTTTACTATCTCACCGGCTTCACTGAACCCCATGCCTGGCTGGCTCTGTTCAACGACGGGCGCAGTGTGCTGTTTTGCCAGCCCAAGGATGTGGAGCGCGAAATATGGGACGGCATCCGGCTGGGACCGCAAGCCGCGCCGGCTGCCCTGGCTGTTGATCAGGCGTTTTCTGTGAATGAGCTTGACACGCAACTGCCCGGGCTGCTGGAGAACCAGACCACCGTCTGGTTTCCCTTTGCCGCCCACGAAGGCATCAGCTCACAGATCGACGGCTGGTTAAACAAAGTACGCGCCCGCGTGCGCATGGGTGTGTCGTGCCCCTCGATGCAACAGGATGTGTGTGTGTTGCTCGACGAGATGCGCCTGATCAAGGACACGCATGAGCAAGACACCATGCGTCGCGCCGCACAAATCAGCGCTGCCGCCCATGTGCGCGCCATGCAGTTGAGCGCGCGCATGTTGCGTGATGGCCTGGATGTGCGCGAGTACCACCTGGACGCCGAAATGCTGCACGAATTCCGCCGTCACGGCTCACAGTTTCCTGCTTACACCTCGATTGTGGCGGCTGGCGCCAACGCCTGTGTGCTGCATTACCGGGCGGATGCCGCCCTGGTGCGCACCGGTGAACTGGTGCTGATCGACGCTGGTTGCGAACTCGATGGCTATGCTTCTGACATCACCCGGACCTTTCCGGCCAACGGCAGATTCAGCGGCCCGCAACGCGCGCTCTACGACATCGTGCTGGACGCGCAATATGCTGCAGCAGCAGCCACCCGCGCCGGTGCGCGCTTTAACGACCCGCACAACGCCGCATTGAAAGTGCTGGCGCAAGGCCTGCTGGATGTCGGCCTGTTGTCGCATGACAAACACGGTTCGCTGGACGATGTGCTGGAGAAAAAAGCCTATTTCCCGTTTTACATGCACCGCACCAGCCACTGGCTGGGCATGGATGTGCACGACTGCGGCAGCTATGTCGAGCCCGGAGAAGCGAACACAGAAGCGGCCAAAGCAGACCCGATCACCGGCCAGATGGTGCAGCCGCGCCCGAGCCGGGTGCTGCACCCGGGGATGGTGTTGACCTTGGAGCCGGGCTTGTATGTGCGCCCGGGCGACGGCGTGCCCGAGCAGTTCTGGAACATAGGCATACGCATTGAAGACGATGCCATCGTCACGGCCGGCGGTTGCGAGTTGATCACGCGGGACATCCCCGTGGACGCCGATGAAATTGAGGCGTTGATGCGGGCATGATAGAGGAAACCCGCTGTTGCCAGAGACCATCAGTCAAACGGCATTCAATGATCAATTCAGCTTGTTTTTTCTGTCTGGATTCATTGTGTCTATCGCGGGGGTTCATGAGTTGCACCACCCGGCCCGCGATCAATAACATGGCCAAGCTTTACATAGCGCGACCGGGTTCTGTCACGGCCTGATCACGGTTTTAGCGATACTCAGTTTTAACTTTCAACGAATCAAGCAGGAGTTTTCATGAGCAACACCCACCGTACCTATGTTTGTATTGTTTGCGGCTTTACCTATGACGAGACCGCCGGCCGGCCGGAACACGGCATCGCGGCGGGCACGCTGTGGGCCGATGTGCCCGCCGCTTAGACTTGCCCCGATTGCGGCGTGGCCAAGGCCGATTTCGAAATGGTCGAGGTTTAAGCCATGCCCCAGGCACCTGTAGTAGTACACGGCAGCGACCTTGCCGGCTGGACCGTGGTCAAAGAATTGCGTAAGCACGACAGCAGCACCCCCGTGCTGCAGGTCACTGCCGGCACAGGCGACCCTTACCCCAAGCCGGCCTTGTCCACCGCCTACGCGCAGAACAAAACCCCCGATCAATTGCGTAATGCCTTGGCCGCCGAATTGGCCGCCACGCTGAATCTGCAATTGCAAACGCACACCCGGGCCTTGTCTGTCGACCTGTCCAGGCAGGAATTGCACACCGACCAGGGCTTGTTCGCTTACAGCCGACTTGTGTTGACCCACGGCACCGACCCGATTGGCATCCCTTTACATGGCGATGCTGCCGCGACGGTGTTGTCGGTCAATCAAATGGCCGATTACATCCTGCTTCGTGAACAACTGCAGCCCGGTATGCGGGTGCTGATCATGGGCGCCGGCCTGATCGGCTGCGAATTCACCAACGACTTGATCCTGGCTGGCTTCAAGGTGCAACTGGTAGACCCGGCCCCGCGGCCGCTGGCCGCTTTGTTGCCTGAACAAGCCGGCTTGCAATTGCAGGAAGCACTCACCACATTGGGTGTAGCCTGACATTTCAATGCGAACGTGGTGAGTGTGAATCACCACAGCGACGCTTTGCAGGGACAGCTGAAAAGGGGTGCAGCCATAGACACCGATCTGGTGTTAATCGCCGTCGGTTTGCGCGCCAACACCGCGTGGTTGATAGACACGGGGCTGGCCTGCGACAAAGGCGTTCTGGTGAACAACTTGCTGCAAACCAGCGACCCGCATGTCTACGCTTTAGGCGATGTGGCGCAGTACGCATCTGCCAACCACCGGTTGCTGCCTTATGTGATGCCCATCATGGCGGAGGCGCGCGCCCTGGGCGCGACGCTGGCCGGCACACCGACCGAGGTGGTGTTTCCGGTCATGCCCGTGGCGGTCAAAACATCGGCCTTGCCTTTGCTGCTTGCCGCCCGGCAGCGGCGGTGCCTGGCAAGCTGTCGAAGAAGGTGTCTGGAAACACATGACGGAGGACGCGCAGTGGAACGGCTTTGTGCTTGCAGGCAATCAAACCGCACAACGCGCCAAAGCCTTGCAATGGCTTTCCCCGGTCTGAATACCAAAGCCCCGGCTGACAAAGCTACTGTGGCGCAGACGCCCAGTCTTGCTACCCGATCAAGCTGAGGCAAAATCAGCGCATGCAGACCTTTCCCCTCCGCCGCCATAGCGCTTGCTGCCTGCTTGTTTGCCTCTGGGCATTA
>SHXP01000070.1 GCA_009693225.1 Limnohabitans sp.
CGGCTCAATAAGCGAGACCAAGTCAGCCCATGGCACAACCAGGTTCATCTCTTCCAAGAATTCTCGCTTGCGAGTGCGTTTGGTGACCAATTCAAATCCAGTGTTGGCAAAGGTAGTTTGTTTTATCTACCTATAACGTTTGAAGTAGGTCTGTGGTTGACTTATGCAGTGACTTTTGCAGAGAATCCTTAGGAATCCTCATGATTGATGATAGGGTTTTCACTTGTATGTAAGACGTATCTGCTGCTTGAAACTGTTTGCAGGAACAAGCCATGTACCTATCCCCCACCAAATTAAAAATACTTTCCAGGGTCATCAAGACCCTGGCCGAACCCTATGAAGAAGCGCAAGTCAGGGAATTAGTCGGGCATCAATTGCTGGAATTGCTGGACGCTGATTACTACGCCTCTTATGTCTGGAACGATGCTGAAATGCGTTTCGGCACCCGGGTCGCGCTGCATATGGACGACACCAATCTCGGTCGCTATGAAAACTACTACCAGTTTCAGGATCCGATCACACCCATCATGCAAAAAATGCGTTGTCCTGTGCTGATGGAAGAAGTGATGCTCCAGTCCGAATTGATCAGGACCGAATGTTTCAATGATTTTCTGGCTCTGGATGGTCTTTACTGGGGCGTCAATTTGTTTGCCTGGCAGGGTACGGTCAACTTGGGTGATATGCGTATCTGGCGCCATCGCCAGCGTGAGCGGTTTGACCGTGAAACACTGGATATTCTGGAATTGCTCAAACCCGCTTTCACAGCGGCGTTGAGCCGGGCCAGGCACAATGGATTGTTTGTCGAGAGCGCTACAGATGAGTCACTTGAAATGGACTTCGATCTGTTGGGGGCATTATCAGACTGCCGGTCAAATCTTTGTTAAGCAGCAGAGAAAACGAGATTGCCGGGCTTGCCGCAGCCGGCTTTAGCGATAAACAGATTGCCAAAAAACTCGGCATTGCCTTCACCACGGTACGCACACATCTGAGTCATGCGTTTCGCAAACTTGGCGTAGACAACAGGGTGCAGTTGGTCGAACGTTTGTCCATGCTCAAGCAGGATGACCCGTACAAGTCAGCCAGAAACTGAACCGTAAGCATTCAATCGGGCAGGCTGACGTCTCTGATCAGGCCATGGTGAACCAGGGTAGGTCATGCGCTGCGGCCAGCGCGTCTATCTGTTTGCGGGTCAGGCCTGCAAAGAATTCGCTAAACTTACTGCGCGTGGCCGGCAGCATCATCACCTCGCGCCCCGGTCGGGCGGCTTTGATGCCCGCAACCTCGGCCAAGCGGTCTGCGAAATGCGGCTCCAGCGCGGCCACCGCCACACGCCCTTTGATGCACGCATACACCGCATAACCGGCGTGTGCGCCGCCGACACTGCCGCGCGGCATGGTCAGGCCCCAGTGACGCGGCAAGGCCAGGTAGGCCGCTGCGTCCTCCAAAGCGACTTCATGGAACACACCTTTACGGTGTGTGCGACCCGGCCGTGCGCGTTGTAAAAGCGCTTTCAATACAGCTTCTACCGTCAGCGACGAGCCGGCCATGTCGGCAAACAAAGTGGCCGGCAGATTCAAGCCGTTGACCAGGCCGTGCGCGGCAAGATAGGTCAAATCGTGGCCTGGAATTTCTGCGCCAGCGCCTTTGGCGCCGACGATGCACACCTGAATCAGCGCAGGGTATCTGGTGTGCAGCGACGCCCAGTCCATGCCCAGTTTTTTCAAAGCCGAGGGCCTGAACGAGGCGATCAGCACATCGGCTTTGGACAACAGCGCATCAAGCCTGGCCTGGCCTTTGTCAGACTTCAAATCGGCCTGCACCACTTTCACACCCGCATGCAATTGCGCGTAAGCATGTGGCGCGTACATGCCCATGGGGTCGCTGGAACTGCCCTTGGGTAAACCGGCGGGCGGCAGCGGTTCGAGCTTGGTGCAGGACGCGCCCATGTCGGCTAGACGCATGACCGCAGCAGGGCCCGGCAGGTTGAGCGCGACGCTGAGGATGCGCACGCCGCGCAGGCTGTGGCCGGAGGGGGTGAAATGGGTTGTTTTTTTTGACATTTTCTAGGCGATCATCAGTCGGCTTTATTGGTCTTAGAGTAAGCAGCAAAATAGGTCATGAACAGATCCATTTGATAACCCTGATGGCACTCATCTTACTTCAGGGCATATGAACTCAATTTGATGTGGTGCGGTATTGATCGGTGTTTAAACTCATCAAAAATTCTATTAGCCAGTCCCTGGCTTATCGCTTAACCAAAATCCAACGGCAACCCCACATAGTTCTCCGCCAGTGACGTCGACAAGGCCTGGCTATGCACCAGGTAGTCCAGCTCGGCTTCCTGCATTCTCTGGCCGAAAGCGCCGCTCTCGGGAAACCTGTGCATTAAGGTGGTCAGCCACCACGAAAAACGCTCGGCGCGCCATATGCGCGAGAGTGCGCGTTGCGAGTACGTGTCAATACCCGCATCGCTTTTATCTTGGTAGTGCTCTATTAATGCGCTGCTCAAATACTTGACATCGCCGGCGGCCAGGTTCAAGCCCTTGGCGCCGGTGGGCGGCACGATATGCGCTGCATCGCCCGCTAAAAACAAATGTCCGAACCGCATGGGCTCTGCCACAAAGCTGCGCAGCGGCGTCATGCTTTTTTCGATGGACGGTCCGGTCTGCATGCGCTCTGCCAGCTCCGGGTCCAGCCGGGTGCGTATCTCGTCCCAGAAGCGCCGGTCGTTCCAGTCTTCCACTTTGTCGCTGCTTGGGCATTGCACGTAATAGCGGCTGCGCGTCATGCTGCGCATGGAGCACAGCGCAAAGCCGCGCTTGCTGTTGGCGTAGACGATGGCGTGGCTGGAGACGGGCGGCACATCGGCCAGCACGCCCAGCCAGGCGAACGGGTACACCTTTTCATATTCGGTGATCGCGCCCAGGGGTACGCTTGCGCGCGCCACGCCGTGAAAGCCGTCGCAACCGGCGATGAAGTCGCATTGCAAGCTGTGGCTGACGCCGTCTTTGCTGTATGTCACTTCGGGATGCGTGCTGTCGAAGTCGTGCAATTGCACCTCGGCGGCTTCATAGACTGTGGGCAAACCGAGTTGACTGCGGTGTTTCATCAGGTCGCGGGTCAGTTCGGTCTGGCCGTATGCGGTGACCACCTTGCCCTTGGTCAGGCCGGTCACGTCTATGGGGTGGCGTGTGTTTTTGAACACCAGTTCAATGCTGCGGTGCACGTTGCCGTCGCTGTCAACGCCGTGGCCCACGCCGGCTTCGTGCAGCAAGTCCACGGTCACCTGTTCCAGAATCCCTGCGCGTATGCGGCCCAGCACGTAGTCAGGGCTTTGGCGATCGATGATGACGTGCTCGATACCGGCTTTGTGCAGCAATGCGCCGAGCAGCAAACCCGAAGGTCCGGCCCCGATGATGGCGACCCGGGTGCGTGTTGTTGTCATCTTCAAACTCCGAGATGCTGATTGAGTAAGTCCGGTTGCGCCAGCAGCGCTTCGCTGCTGCCTTCAAACACCACTTCGCCTTTGACCAGAATCACATTGCGTTGCGTGATGCGGGTCACGTGCTGCCAGTTTTTGTCGACGATGACGGTGCTGATGCCGGACTTGGCAATCAACTCGCAAATGCGCCAGATGTCTTGCGCGATCAAAGGCGCCAGGCCTTCGGTGGCCTCGTCCAGCAGCAGCAAGTCGGGGTTGGTCATCAAGGCGCGGCCGATGCTGAGCATTTGCTGTTCGCCACCGCTGAGTTGCTGACCGCCGTGTTGCAGACGCTCGCCCAGGCGCGGAAAGGTGTCGAGCACGCGCTGGTAGGTCCAGTCGCGCTGGCCGCGCGCACCCGCGCGAGCCGACATGACCAGGTTTTCATGCACGCTCAGGTTGCCGAAAATGCCGCGTCCTTCGGGCACATAAGCCATGCCCAGCAGGGCAATGTCATAAGCGGTTTTGCCGTGGATGCCGGTGTTTTGAAATTCGATGCGTCCGCTGCGCGGTTTCAGCAAGCCGGTGATGCTTTTGAGCAGCGTGGATTTGCCCATGCCGTTGCGACCCATCAGGCCGACGGTCTGACCCGGCTGCACCTTGAAGTCCAGGTTACGCAGCACATGGCTGGAACCGTAATACGTGTTCAGCCCTGAGACTTGTAACAACGCAGTACTCATGCGGTTTCCTCTCCCAGGTAAGCCGCCTGCACTTTGGCGTCAGCGCGAATTTGTGCAGGCGTGCCGCTGGCAATGACAGTGCCGTTGACCATCACGGTCAACACATCGGCCAGCGCAAACACCGCGTCCATGTCGTGTTCCACCAGCAGCATGGCGTGGTCTTTTTTCAGTTTGTGCAGCAGCGCCACCATGGCCTCGGCCTCTGCCGCACCCATGCCGGCCAGCGGTTCGTCCAGCAGCAACACCTGCGGTTTGGTAGCCAGCACCATGGCGATTTCCAGTTGACGCTGCACGCCGTGGCTCAGGTTGGCAGCGGTGATTTGCTGTTTGTGTGCCAGAGCGGCCAGTTGCAAGGCGCGCTCAGCGCGATCGCGCACCGTTTTGTCGGCGGATGCATTGCTCAGCCAGGCCAGCGGGTTGTAAGGCGCGCGCGCCTGGCGCGACTGCGCGGCCAGCATCAGGTTGTCCCAGACGCTTAGCGCCAGAAACACATTGGTCTTCTGGTAACTGCGTCCCAGTCCATGCAAGGACAGGCGGTGGTGCGGCCAGCCGCTGACGTTTTGTCCCTTGAGCCAGAGTTCACCGTGGGTCGCAGGCACATCGCCGCTGAGCAAATGGGTGAGGGTGGTTTTACCGGCGCCGTTGGGGCCGATGACGGCGTGTAACTGGTCTTTGTACAGCGACAGCGACACGTCGTTGACCGCCAGCAAACCGCCGTAGCGCTTACTCAATCCCTTGGCTTGTAACAGCGGTTCACTCATCGCCGGACTTACGGCTGCGCAGCAAACCCATCAGGCCTTGCGGAGCCACCACCACCACTAGCACGATCAGGCTGCCCATCCACAACTGCCAGTGTTTCGCCAGGTCAAAGTTACCGGCTTTGGGCAAGTCCTTAAACACATCCAGGAAAATTTCAAAACCGAACGCGCCTATCAAGGCGCCGGCCACATTGCCCATGCCGCCCAGAATCACCATCATGATGGCGTGTGCGCTCATGTGAAAACCCATCAGCTCGGGGTTGACGTAGCCGGTTTGCGCCGCCCACAAAAAACCGGCCAGTCCCGCCAATGCACCGGCCAGGGTGAACGCGGTCAGCTTGTAGCTGAAGCTGGCATAGCCTAGGGCGCGTGTGCGGTGTTCGTTCAAGCGGATACCGTTCAAGGTTCTGCCGAAGGGGCTCCACAGCAAGCGGCGTAAAAACGCATAGGTCAAGATCATGCAAGCCAGCGTGAAGTAATACAGCATCCACTTGTTTTCCAGGTCCAGACCCAGGCCGCCGGGTCGCACATTGATGTAAACACCGTCGGAGCCGCCCAGCGCCTTGTTGTCAAAGAACAGGTAATACAGCATTTGCGAAAACGCCATGGTTACCATGATGAAGTAAATGCCGTGGGTGCGCACCACAAAAAAACCGATGACCAGTGCGGTCAGCGCCGAGGCCAGCATGGCCAGCGGCAGGGCGATAAGCCAGTTGGCGCCGGCGTCCTGTGGCGACAAATAAGCCACCACATAACCGGCTAGGCCGAAATACGCCGCGTGGCCCAGCGACACCAGGCCGGTGATGCCTTGCAGCAAATCCAGGCTCATGGCGAAGATGGCCAGAATCATCATGCGGGTGACGGTCTGCGTGTAAAAATCCTGCTCCACAAACGGGAACGCCAGCAGCGCAATCAGGCCGAGCAGCAAAAACAATTGCACGCTGCGCGGCAGCGTTTCCAGATGGGCTTGCGGTGTACTCATTGTTTGAACAAGCCTTCGGGTTTGTACAGCAGCACCAGCGCCATCAGCAGATAGACCAGCATGCTGGCGAATTGCGGCAACAGCACTTTGCCGAAGGTGTCGACCAGACCGACCAGCAACGCAGCAGTGAGCGCGCCGCGCACCGAACCGATGCCGCCTATCACCACCACCACAAAGCACATGATTAGCACTTGCGAACCCATGTAGGGGTAGATGCTTGAGAGCGGCGCGATCAACATACCGGCCAGCGAGGCCAGTGCCACACCGAGGGCGAACACCAGCGCATGCAAACGCACAATGTTCACGCCCAGGGCTTGCGCCATGTCGCTGTTGAAGGCACCGGCGCGGATCTTCATGCCGATTCTGGTGCGGCTGATCAACAGCCACAGACTCAGGGCCAGCAGCAGGCAAATGCCCAGCATAAACAAACGGTATGCCGGGTAGGACAAGGTGTCTGTGAGATTGATAGACCAGTTCAATGAATCTGGGATGGCGACGTTGTGCACGTCGTCGCCCCACAGCATGGAGCGCAGTTCTTCAAAGATGTAAATGAGGCCGAAGGTCAGCAGCACCTGGTCCAGGTGGTCGCGGTGGTAAAAATGTTTGAAGAGGATTTTTTCCAGCAGCCAGCCCAGCAGCAGGCTGAGGACTGTGCCGGCCACTACGGCCAGGAACAGATTGCCCCAGGCACCGGTGAGCGCATAAGCCAGATAAGAACCCAGCATGTAAAAGCTGCCGTGCGCCAGATTGACCACGCCCATGATGCCGAAAATCAGCGTCAGACCGGCTGCCAGTAAAAACAGCAGCAGGCCGTACTGAACGCTGTTGAGCAGCTGAATTAAAAAATTGGCGAGATCCATCAACCCAGCTTACAACCGGCTCCGGAATCGGCCAGGGCTTTGGCGGCGATGCCTAACACCACGTTTTCCTTGCCTTTAACAACACGCAGGTAAATGTCCTGCACGGGATTGTGCGCCTTGCTCATGGTCCATTTGCCGCGCGGGCTGTCGATGACGGCGCTTTCCATGGCGGTATACAAGGCTTTTTTATTGGTCAAATCGCCGTTCACAGCGGCCGCGCCTTGCAGCAGCAGTTGACCGGCGTCATAGCCTTGCACCGCGTAGACATCGGGTTGCATCTTGAAGGTTTTGGCGTAAGCCAGGCGGAACGCGTCGTTGCGTTTGCTGGCCAGCGAGGCGCTGTAGTGCAGCGTGGTCATGATGCCCTGGGCTGACGGCGCGAGCTCGTCGTCTAGCAAACCTTCTGTCAGAAAACCTGAGCCGTACAAGGGGATCTTGCCTGCCAGTCCGGCAGCCGCGTAATCGCGGATGAATTTGGAGGCGCCGCCGCCCGAGAAGAAGCAGGCCACAGCATCGGGTTTGATCGAGGCGATTTCGGTCAGCAAGGCCTGAAACTCAACATTGGGGAAGGGCAGTCCGAGTTCTTTGACGATGGTGCCGCCGGCGGCCAGGTAGCCTTCCTTGAAACCCTCCCCGGCTTCGTCGCCGGCCGCGTACTTCCAGGTGATCCAGACAGCTTTTTTATGGCCTTTGTCGACCATCACCTTGCCCAGTGCCAGCGTGGGCTGGCTGTTGGTAAAAGAAGTGCGGAATACGTTAGGGGCGCACAGTGCGCGCGTGGCTGCATGCAAACCTGCATTCGGAATGATGGACAGCACGCCGGTTTCGCGTGCCACCTTGTGTATGCCCATTTGCACGCCTGAGTGAATAGTGCCGATGATCACATCCACCTTGTCGCGCTGCACCAGTTTGTTGGCGTTTTCCACGCCCTTGGCGGGTTCGGACTCGTCGTCGACCTTGAAGTACTCGATCTCGCGTCCGCCGATTTTGTTGCCTTTTTCCTCTAGCGCCATGCGGAACCCGTTGTCGCAGGCAAGCCCCAGTTGGGCAAAGGTGCCGGTGTAAGGGAACATCATGCCGATGCGGATTTTGGCGTTTTGCGCACGCGCAGGCAGCATCAGTCCGGTGGAGGCGGCGCCCAGAATGGCAGCGGATTGGGTCAGTACTTGTCGACGCGAAGTCATGGAATTCTCCAGGGAGGGCAAAAAATGGGCAGTGCAGTCAAGCCCTCAGTTTAAACCGCTGGATCTTGCCGGTGGCGGTTTTGGGCAATTCGGGCAAAAACTCTACCCAGCGCGGGTATTTGTACGGTGCCAATTGGTTTTTCACATGGGCTTGAAGTTCGGCGGCAGTGGCGCTTTGACCGGACTTGAGCACCAGACAGGCCTTGGGCTTGATCAGGCCCTCTTCATCCGCCTGACCGACCACCGCGGCCTCGAGTACCGAGGGATGCGTCATCAATGAAGCCTCAACCTCGAACGGCGACACATAAATGCCGCCGACTTTCAACATATCGTCAGAACGCCCGCCATAGGTGTAATAGCCGTCGGCGTCGCGACTGTATTTATCGCCGCTGCGGGTCCATTCGCCGGCAAATGTGTGCTTGGTCTTTTCGCGGTTGTTCCAGTACATGATGGCGGCGCTGGGCCCGCTGATCTGTAACTCGCCGAGTTCGCCGTCGGCGCACTCAAGGCCGTCGTCGTTCACCAGTCGCAGGCGGTAACCGGGTACCGCTTCGCCGGTGGTGACGTAACGCACACGACCGGGTTTATTGGACAAAAAGATATGCAGCATCTCGGTCGAGCCTATGCCGTCGAGTATTTCCACACCGTATTCGGCTTGCCATTTGTGGCCGATCTCGGTCGGTAAGGCTCCACCTGCGCTGGTGCACACACGAAGCTTCAACGCTTTGGCAGCTGGGCGGGAAGGGTGCGCCAGCAGGCCCGCGAACAAGGTTGGGCACACCGTAAAACACCGTGGGTTGGTGAGATTGCAAGACATGGAAAACATCCGCCGGCGTGGGGCGTGCCGCCAGCAGCACGGTGGTTGCACCGACGGCCAGCGGAAAGCTCAGTGCATTGCCAAGGTCGTAGGCAAAAAACAGCTTGGCCGCAGAAAACACCACATCGTTTTCCTGCAGACCCAGCACCGCACGGCCGTACAACTCTGCGGTTTGAATCACATGGCTGTGCAAGTGCACCGTGCCCTTGGGTGAGCCGGTGGAGCCGCTCGAGTACAGCCAGAAGCACACATCATCAGTCAAGGTGTGTGCGGCCTGTGCCAGCGGTTGGTTGTTGTGAATAAGTTCAGGGATACCCATGCATCCCATTGCGGTGTCTGCTGCGTCAGCAAGAATGTGTTGCAAATGCGGACATTGATCCGCAACGGGCGCAAACACCGGCCACAAGGCCTTGGGCACCAGCAGGGCACGCGCACGCGAATCCTTCAGCATGAAGGCATAGTCGTTTGAAGTGAGCAGCGTATTCACCGCCACCGGCACCACACCGGCCAGCATGCAGCCTAAAAAAGCCACCGGCCATAGCAGGCTGTCGTGCATGCACAGCAGCACACGGTCTTCCTGCCGCAGACCCAGATTCAACAAAGCTTGCGCAAAGCGGTGCGACTGTTCGTTCAATTGCGAATAGCTCAGACGCGTAACGCTGACGGCATCGATGTAAGCCGCTTTGTCAGCGTGAGCGCCATGCCGCAGCAGCAGATCGGCTGCCGCGTTGTAGACCCCGGGAATGCTTATTTGCGGCGGCGTGACCCGGTGATCGGCTTGGCTGAGTTGCATCGGATATGCAGATAAAAGCAAAAGAATAAGGTGGTGGTTTCAAGTCCGAAGTGCAACATTGGGTTGAGAGGGCTGAAGTATAGACTTCCAATAAGCTTGGAAGTCAAATGAGTCTTCAGGCAAGAAGAGTTCAGCCGGGCATTTCCAGCCCAGTGACTTTCTGGGGCGTGTATTCAAGCG
>SHXP01000071.1 GCA_009693225.1 Limnohabitans sp.
CCAGTCCGCTGGCCCTGGCCAGCCACAACAGCATTTGCAAATCGCGCAGGCCGCCGGGCGACTCTTTGCAATTGGGCTCCAGCGAGTAAGGCGAATTCTCGAACTTGTTATGCCGCTGTTGCATTTCCAGCGTTTTGCCTGTGAAAAAAGTCCTAGCATCGAGTCTGGTTTGGAAGCTGTGTTCAAAGCTTTGCATCAAATCCGGATTGCCGGTCAGAAAACGGGACTCCAACATCGCGGTTTGCACCGTGATGTCGGCTTGAGCTTCATGGATGCAATCCGACAGATTGCGCACGCTTGAGCCGATTTCCAGGCCCGTGTCCCAGCAACTGCCGATGAAGGTCTCGACTTTGTTTTTCAAGACTTCATCGCTGTCAGGACTGATGCCGTCAGGCAGCAGCACCAGCACATCGACATCTGAATAGGGAAACAAGGCCTGGCGTCCGTAACCTCCCACAGCCACCATACACGCACTGTCTGGCATGCCGGCCAGCAGCCATAAATGTTTCAAAGTGTCATCGCATAAATCGCTGAGCAGCCTTAAATGCGCGTGAACCCGAGCAGCACGCGTCAGGCTTTGTTCTGCGGCGCATCTGTCCAGCAGTTCATTTTTACGTTGTCTGAAATCAGACCCGGCCGGTTTCACGAGTCAGCACACCGTGGTGGTGACAAAGGATGGCAGGGCGGGACTGCCGTCCGACAAAGTCAGCACTTCATAGCCGGTCGGTGTGACGAGCACTGTATGTTCCCATTGTGCCGACAGCGAATGATCGCGTGTGATGATGGTCCAGCCGTCGCCCATCTCCTTGATATCGCGCTTGCCGGCGTTGACCATGGGCTCGACGGTGAAGGTCATGCCGGGTTTGAGTTCTTCCAGCTTGCCGGGTTTGCCGTAGTGCAGCACCTGCGGCTCTTCGTGAAACACCTGGCCGATGCCGTGGCCGCAGAATTCGCGCACGATCGAAAAACCGTGGTTTTCGGCAAACACCTGAATGGCGTGGCCGATGTCGCCGAGCCGTGCACCGGGTTTGACTTTCACAATACCGTGCCACATGGCTTCGTAGGTCAGCTGACACAAGCGTTTGGCAGCAATCGAGCCTTCACCCACAATGAACATTCGGCTGGTATCGCCATGCCAACTGTCCTTGATGACTGTGATGTCAATATTGACGATATCGCCCTTCTTCAACACCTTGTCGCTGGGGATGCCGTGGCAGACCTGGTGGTTGATCGAGGTGCAAATCGATTTTGGATAGGGGTTGTTCCCGCTGGGGTTGTAGTTCAAGGGCGCCGGTATGGCTTGTTGCACCTGTGTGATGTAGTCAAACGCCAGTTTGTCCAGGTTATTGGTGGTGACGCAGGGCTGTACATGCGGCGTCAGGTAATCCAGAACTTCAGACGCAAGTCTGCCCGCGACACGCATGCCTTCAATGCCTTGCTGGTTTTTGTAAGTGATCGTCATGGCTTAATTATCTCAGGCCGGCTTGACGTGTTCCGGGCGGCCCGGCTGTGTCGCTAAAATTCAGGTATGACACGCTGTAACTGTGCACAGCCTAGCCCCTACCTCCAAGGCCACCCCGTGACCCCTCATATCAGTAATTTTCAGGGCGGCCCCGCCTTCAGCAACTTTAAAACCCGACGCTTGCTCAGCCGGTTGCAGGCGCTATGCAAAGCTATTCAATCGCTGCAAGCAACATACGTTTACCTGCTGGCAACCGATACGCCGCTGCAAGCCGCAGAATCCGCACGCCTGACACAGCTGCTGGATGCCGGTCCTGTCGGTGCAGCAGAGGTCGACACCGCGCACACCCTCAGCATTGTGGTGTCGCCGCGCCAGGGCACGGTGTCACCCTGGGCCTCCAAGGCCGGCGATATCGCCCGCAATTGCGGCTTAGCGCTGCACCGGCTTGAGCGATTGACCGAATACCGCTTGCAATTGAAATCGTCTGACCCGCTGTCGCACACTGAAAGGCACGCTATACATGCGCTCTTACACGACCGCATGACCGAGTCGGTCTGGCCCGACCGCGAGTCCGCACGCGTGCTGCTGGACACTGTGGACCCGGTTGCCATGGTCAGTGTTGATGTGCTGAAACAGGGTCGTCAGGCTTTGGTGCAGGCGAATATCGACAATGGTCTGGCATTGGCAGACGATGAGATTGATTACCTGTTGTCATCGTTCACTAAGCTCAAACGCAACCCGACCGATGCCGAGTTGATGATGTTCGCCCAGGCCAACAGCGAACACTGCCGCCACAAAATTTTCAATGCCGACTTCATCATTGACGGTCAGGCGCAAAGCCACAGCCTGTTCGGCATGATCCGCCACACGCACCAAACAAACCCCCAGCACACAGTGGTGGCTTATTCGGACAACGCCGCCGTCATGCAGGGTCATCAGGTCGAGCGATTCACCGCTGCGCTCACCGGCTACATGCCGCGCTATGACAAAACAACCGGCATGCAACATATTCTGATGAAGGTGGAAACACATAACCACCCGACGGCCATCTCACCATTTCCCGGCGCCGCCACCGGTGCAGGCGGGGAAATCCGCGACGAAGGTGCCACCGGCCGAGGCGCCAAACCCAAGGCCGGGCTCACCGGTTTCAGCGTCTCCAAGCTATGGGGCAGCAGCATCGGCCAGGCCTCGCACATGGCGTCTGCCTTGCAAATCATGACTGAAGGCCCGCTGGGCGGCGCGGCTTTCAACAACGAATTTGGCAGGCCGAACCTGCTGGGTTATTTCCGCGAATACGAACAAGTGGTCAACGGCGTCCAACGCGGCTACCACAAACCCGTTATGCTGGCTGGCGGCCTGGGTGTGGTGCGCGACGAACTCACGCACAAACTCTTGTTTCCCGCCGGTACGCTGCTGGTTCAACTCGGCGGCCCGGGCATGCGCATCGGCATGGGCGGCGGCGCTGCCAGTTCGCTGGCCAGCGGCAGCAACGCGGTCAATCTGGACTTTGATTCGGTGCAGCGCGGTAACCCCGAGATTCAACGCCGCGCCCAGGAAGTCATCAACCATTGCAATGCCCTGGGCAAGGACACCCCGATCCTGGCCATTCACGATGTGGGCGCAGGCGGTTTGTCCAATGCCTTCCCCGAACTGGTCAACGACGCCGGTCGCGGTGCTCGCTTTGATTTACGCCAGGTGCCGCTGGAGGAAAGCGGTTTATCGCCCAAGGAAATCTGGAGCAATGAAAGCCAGGAGCGCTATGTGCTGGCCATAGCGCCCGAATCCCTGCCGCAGTTCAGGTTTTTCTGTGAACGCGAGCGCTGTCCGTTTGCCGTTGTAGGCGTCACCACCGAGAAACGACACCTGAACGTGAAACACACGGACAACGCCGACGCGGTTGATATGCCGCTGGAAGTACTGCTGGGCAAACCGCCCAGAATGCTGCGCGATGTAAAGCGCCTGCCAAACGGCATTGAAGCGTTTCACACAGATGGTGTCAGCCTACAGGAAGCGGTCCTTAAGGTCTTGTCGCACCCCACTGTCGCCAGCAAACGGTTTCTGATCACCATCGGCGACCGTACGGTCGGCGGCCTGAGCCACCGCGACCAGATGGTCGGCCCGTGGCAGGTGCCGGTGGCCGATTGCGCCATCACCCTGGCCGATTTCAAAGGCGTAGCCGGCGAGGCCATGGCCCTGGGGGAACGTACGCCCCTGGCGGCCATCAATGCGGCAGCTTCCGGGCGCATGGCCGTGGCTGAGGCCATCACCAACCTGCTGGCCGCGCCGGTCAGTCTGGAGCGGGTCAAGCTGTCTGCCAACTGGATGGCGGCTTGCGGCGAACCCGGTGAAGACGCGGCCTTGTACGACACCGTCAAAGCGGTGGGACTGGAACTGTGTCCGGCCCTCGGTATCTCCATTCCGGTCGGCAAGGATAGCCTGTCCATGCGCACGCGCTGGCAGGCCGACGGCAACCCCATACAAGTGACGTCGCCGGTGAGCTTGATCGTCACTGCGTTTTGCACGCTGGACGATGTGCGCGCTAATTTCACGCCGCAATTGAACGCCGCGCTGGCCGATACCAGTTTGATCCTGATTGACCTGGGCCGCGGCCGGCAACGAATGGGCGGCAGCATATTGGCGCAAGCGCTGGATCAGGCCGGTGGCGATGTACCGGATTTAGATGACGCCGATGATTTGAAGCGACTGGTAACCGCCATCAATGAAATGCGCAGCCGGGACTGGATCATGGCTTACCACGACCGTAGCGACGGCGGTCTGCTCGCCTGTGTGGCTGAAATGGCGTTTGCAGGTCACGTCGGCGTGGCATTGAACGTGGATCTGCTGGTCACTGAAGGCGACGGCATCAGCGACAGCCGGGCCGACCACGGCGACAGTAAAAACTGGTCACAGCAAATCGGCGCCAGACGCGATGAACTCACCCTCAAGGCCTTGTTCAACGAAGAGCTCGGGGTGGTCATACAGGTGCGCACAGACCAGCGCGATCAAGCCATGCAATTGCTGCGCCGCCATGGTTTGTCGGTTTGCAGCCATGTCATCGGTAAAACACGACCGTCCTCATCCGGTATCAGCAAAGGCGTCGGCGAACTCAGCATCTGGCGCGACGCCAGAGATATTTTCAGCGCCGCTTTGTCTGACCTGCACCAGGTATGGGACAGCGTCAGCTGGAAGATCTGCCGCGAACGCGACAACCCGGTCACAGCGGATGCGGAACACGCGGCCGCCGGTCAAGCCGGCGATCCGGGCTTGCATGTGCATCTGGTCCCAGGAGCGCTGGACAATGTCGCCGCTCCTTACATCCACAAGCAACGGCCCAGGGTGGCGGTATTGCGGGAGCAGGGCGTGAATTCGCATGTGGAAATGGCGTATGCCTTCACCGAAGCAGGCTTCGAAGCGTATGACGTGCACATGACTGATTTGCAGCAGGGTCGGGCCAATTTGATAGATTTCCAGGGTCTGGTGGCCTGCGGCGGATTCAGCTATGGCGACACCCTGGGTGCGGGCAAGGGCTGGGCGCGCAGTATCACCTTCAACCCTGCTTTATCAGATCAGTTTCAAACCTTTTTCCAGCATAAAAATACCTTCGCGCTGGGTGTGTGCAACGGCTGCCAGATGTTTGCCGAGCTGGCAGTACTGATTCCAGGTGCTCAGGACTGGCCGCGATTCACTGACAACCAGAGCGAGCGCTTTGAAGCGCGTTTGTCGCAAGTCGAAGTGCTCGATTCGCCGAGTCTGTTTTGCCAGGGTATGGCTGGCAGCCGCTTGCCGATTGCCGTGGCGCACGGCGAAGGCTATGCGGATTTCAGCGAACGCGGCCATGCCGACAAAGTAATGGCAGCCATGCGTTTTGTCGATCACCACGGGCATGCCACCGAGGCCTATCCTTTCAACCCCAACGGCAGTCCGGGCGGTTTGACAGCGGTGACAACAGCCGACGGGCGCTTCACCGCCATGATGCCGCACCCCGAGCGGGTGTTCAGGCAGTTGCAGTTTAACTGGACTGCCCAGAGCAACTTTCAAAAGTCAACTGACTTCAGCCCCTGGATGAGGATTTGGCGTAATGCCAGACGTTGGGTAGACTGAGCGCCTCGACAGGTTTTTGCTTCAACGTATAACAAGGAAGTACCCATGAGTTTGACCAAAGACCGCGAACTGGCTGACCTCCTCTATAACAGCTACGGGGAATTTTCATCACTGCTTTCCGATTTGACCAGTCTTGCCGAGCAGCAGACCAAGCAAGCTGTCGCCCTTCCCGGCCACCACCACGAGTACGATAAAAACGGCAACGAGACTTTTGCCGCAGCGCCCACCGAAGCCCAAAAAACGCTGACCAGCGCACAGCAAAAAACCCTGGCCTTGCAGCAGCATCTGGTGCAAATCATCAAACTGCTGCTTCAAAACCATACCGATGCCGGCATCATCATCAACGAGTTTGAAAAAATACGCACCACAAAATTACTGATGAGCGAGCCGTTTGCACTGGCGCATATCATCCCGGTCAATGGTGGCGACTAGCCCTTGTGGAAATAATCCCCCATGAAAAAAGCCCTCTGTGCATAGGGCTTTGTGGGTGGCGTCACACAGTGTCAATCATTCAATCTTGGCTTTTTGACGCAAAGACTGTTGGTATTCGCCCAATTTGTTCTGTTGCAGTTGCTGCATGATCTGCGACTTGACATCTTCAAATTTGGGCAACTCAGCGCTGCGCACATCGTCAAGGCGGATGATGTGGAAGCCGAACTGTGACTTGACCGGGGTGCTGGTGGTTTCGCCTTTTTTCAGTGCCATCATGGCCACTGAGAACTCTTTGACGAAACTGTTGGGGTTGGCCCAATCCAGATCGCCGCCCTTGGCACCTGAGCCTGGATCCTTGGATTGTTTTTTAGCGATTTCCTCAAACTTGCCGCCTTTTTTCAGACTAGCCAAAATAGCTTTGGCCTGCTCTTCCTTCTCGACCAGTATGTGGCGCGCTTTGTATTCCTTGCCGCTGTTGGTGGCTGCAAATTTATCGTATTCAGCCCGGACCTCCTCATCGGTGACCGGATTTTTACGCTGGAACTCGCCGTACAGTTCGCGGATCAGCAAGCCTTGACGAGCCAGTTCCATCTGCACCTTGAAATCCTCGGTGGCATCCATGCCCAGATTTTGTGCTTCCTGCATAAAGACTTCACGGATGATGACTTCTTCACGCAATTGCTGCGCCATTTCGGGGGTAACAGAGCGGCCGGAGCGCTCGAGTTGGGTGGCCAATGCCTGCACTCGTGCCTTGGGAACCGGCTTGCCATTGACGATAGCCACATTTTGTGCGTGCACAGCCAGACTGGCACAAGCTAATAGACCGGCGAGCAGAGGGTGAATCGAAGAGATTTTCATGAAAAACTTTCAAAAGAGTAAGTCGGGTTGAAATAACAAACCCGTGCATCAAGTAGGTAGATCGACAATTTCAATGGTAAGAGCATGCAAACCCCTGTCGGTGAATTGTTGCAGGGAATCATACACAAGCCTGTGCCTGGCCACACGGGTGAGCCCGGTAAATACCTGCGCGCCGATCCGTACGTGGAAATGCGTGCCCTGGCCGCTGCCGTCAGAACTCGCATGACCGGCGTGGGCGGCGCTTTCGTCTTCAACCTGCAAAAAAAACGGCTGTAAATCGGCTTGCAGCCGGTTTTCGAGTTGTTGTGCGGTGATGTTCATGGCCCGTCCGCCGGTTTGTCAGTGTCTTCTAACTGGATATGCCGGCCCAGGTAAACCGCCTGCACAAGTACAAACACCAGCATCAGCCCCATGCCGCCGGATAACTTGTAATTCACCCAGGTGTCGGTATCGAAATTGAACGCCACCCACAGATTGATCACGCCCATGGCTGCAAAAAAAGTCACCCAGGCAAACAACAGATTGCGCCAGATCGGATCGGGCAGGTTCAACTGGGCCGACATGACTTTCGTCAGAAGATTGCGCTTGAAAATGAGTTGTCCGCCGAGTAAGACACCGGCCATGAGCCAGTACAGAATGGTCGGTTTCCATTTGATGAATATTTCATCGTGCAAGAGAAGCGTCGCACCACCGAACAGCGTGATGATGGCCAGGTTTACCCATTGCATGGGCTCGACTTGGCCGTGTCTGACATGCAGCCAGCCGATTTGCAGCAAGGTGGCCGCCATGGCCACGCCTGTCGCCACATAAATGCCGGCCAGTTTGAACGCGATGAAAAACAGCGCGATCGGGAAAAAATCCATCAGCATTTTCATGGCTTGTCCTGTTCAGGCTGGAAAGACAAAGCCGCTGAATTCATGCAGTAGCGCAAGCCGGTAGGTGCCGGGCCGTCTGGAAACACGTGCCCGAGGTGAGCCTTGCAAACCGAGCACACGGTTTCTGTGCGCAACATACCGTGGGCGCGGTCGACCTGTTCTTCTATGGCGGCGTTGTCACTGGCCTGGTAAAAACTGGGCCAGCCGCAGCCTGCGTCAAACTTGGTGCCGGAGCTGAACAACTCGTTGTCGCAGCAAATGCACCGGTACACGCCTTTGGCCCAATGCGCTTCATAGCGGCCGGTGAAAGGGCGTTCGGTGGCTGCATGACGGGTGACTTCGTAGGCCACAGGTTCGGCGTTTCTGGCGGCAAGGTGGGCCCGCCATTCAGCACTGTTTTCGGGTAGTTTCATGAGGAACAACTGATGGAAATGGAAGAAGCCCAATGGGGCGGAAACCCGGCAAACTGTTCGAAAGCCGGGTGCTCGTCAAACGGCGCCTGCAAGACTGTGAGCAAGTGATCGACACCGGAAAAATCGCCTATTTTCGCCTGTTGTATGGCCTGCTCGCCCAGATGGTTGCGCAGCACAAACTTGGGATTGGTTTTGAGCATGCGTTCGCCGGTTTGAGGCAAGTCCTGAGCTTGCAAGCGAAGAAGATAAGCGGGCAGCCAGCGGTCCCAACCCTCATGGTTGATGAACAGGTCACGCACTTTTTCAAAGGCCTGAGCCGGCGGCTGTGCAGACAACAGGCCCGTGGCGTGACTCAGACGCCGCCAGAAAATGGTGAAGTCGGTTTTTTCAACCGCCAGTGTATTCAACAGCGATTCAATCAGCCCATGGTCATCTGCATGCGAACCCTCGAGCCCGAGTTTGGCTGCAAACGCATGATCCGCCAGCAGCGGGTAATCGGTTTTGAAGGTTTCAAGCGCAGCAACTGCCATGTCCTGATCATGTATCAAAGGCAGCATGGCCTGGCCCAGACAAAACAGGTTCCAGTAAGCCACCTGCGGCTGTCTGGCATAGGCATAGCGCCCCTGATGGTCTGAATGGTTGCAAATATGCCCGGGGTCAAAACCGTCAAGAAACTGGAAGGGGCCGTAGTCTATGGTCAGGCCCAGCAGGCTCATGTTGTCGGTATTCATTACGCCGTGACAAAACCCGACGGCCTGCCATTTCGCCAGCAATTCAGCGGTCAGCCGGGTCACATGTGCCAAAAAAGCGGTGTAGCGAGGGGCACCCGTCTGAACCGCGAGCAAATGCGGGAAATGCTGTTCGATGCAATGGTCAACCAGCGCCTGCAATGAAGCGGTGTCACCGTTTGAAGCGAAATGCTGTAGGTGACCGAAACGCAAAAAGCTCGGCGCTACCCGGGTCACAACTGCGGCAGTTTCCACTTCCTCGCGCAGCACGCGGTCCGGCGAGCCGCACAAGCTAAAGGCTCGCGTTGTGGGTATGCCAAGACCGTACATGGCTTCGCTGCAAAGAAACTCTCGAATGCTCGAGCGCAGTACGGCGCGTCCATCACCCATGCGTGAATACGGTGTCAACCCGGCTCCCTTGAGCTGAAATTCCTGCGCACCGATAGCCGTTTGCAGTACCCCAAAAGACAGGGCGCGGCCATCACCGAGTTGACCGGCCCAGACACCGAATTGGTGCCCGCTGTACACGCTGGCAAAGGGTTGACTGCCGGGCAGGACCGAGTTGCCTGAGAGCGCTGACAGCAGATCTTCGCGTTGCCAAAGGTATTCGGGCCAGCCCAATTGCGCCGCCAGTTTTTTGTTCCGGGCCACCCAATGCACCCGGCTCAAAGGGGTGGGCTGAACGCTGTTGTAAAAAGCTGTCCCCAAAGCGTCAAAGGATTGCCGCCATGTCAGGGTGAATTCAAGGGTTTGCGAGGAATGCATCGCCTGATTGTGCACAATACGCGAAACAATATGATCTGGAGTGCCATTTCAGGTGTCAAAAGGAGATACCCCTGCTGGGTTTGATGCAGCAACAA
>SHXP01000072.1 GCA_009693225.1 Limnohabitans sp.
CCCCTATGAATTGGCTTGATCACATCAAATGGGACGCGCAAGGTCTGGTGCCCGTCATCGCGCAAGAGCAGGGCAGCAAAGACGTGCTGATGTTCGCCTGGATGAACCGCGAGGCGCTGCAAGCCACGGCCGAGCAGGGGCGGGCGGTGTATTTCAGCCGCTCGCGCAACCGGCTCTGGTTCAAGGGTGAGGAGTCCGGCCATGTGCAGCTGGTGCACGAGATCCGGCTGGACTGCGACAACGATGTCGTTTTGCTCGGCGTCACGCAAACCGGCCACGACCCCGGCATCGCCTGCCACACCGGGCGCCACAGTTGTTTCTTCCAGCGCTGGCAGACCGGCCCGGACGGCGGCCAGTGGCTGAGCATCGAACCTGTGCTGCAGGACCCCGCCCTCATTAACAAGAAAACACCATGAATACAAACGATGTTCTGATGCGCCTGGCCGCGGTCATTGAAAGCCGCAAACCGGCCAACGGCGGCAACCCCGAGACCAGTTACGTGGCGCGCCTGCTGCACAAGGGACCGGATGCGTTTTTGAAGAAAATCGGCGAAGAGGCCACTGAAACCGTGATGGCCGCCAAGGACCTGAGCCACGGCAGTGACGCGCACCACCTGGTCAATGAAATGGCCGATTTGTGGTTTCACTGCATGGTGGCGCTGGCGCATTACAAGCTGAGCCCGGAGGACGTGTTGCAGGAGTTATCGCGCCGTGAAGGCCTGGGCGGCCTTGAGGAAAAGGCTTTGCGCAAAGCCATGCAGCGTGAATCAGGAGAAGACTGAATGAGTGTCACGCAAGACCCGAACTGCATTTTCTGCAAAATCATCCAGGGGAAAATCCCTTCGCGCAAGGTCTATGAAGACGAGGATATGTTCGCCTTCCACGACATCAATCCCTGGGCACCGGTGCATTTTCTGGTGATACCCAAATTGCATATCCCTTCAATGGCGCAGGTTAATGAAGCGCACGCAGCCTTGGTCGGGCGCATGCTTGTCAAGGTGCCGCAACTGGCGTTGCAGGAAGGCGTCAACCCCTACCCTGAGGGTGGATTTCGCCTGGCAACCAACACAGGCGCAGAGGGTGGACAGGAAGTTCACCACCTGCATTGGCATGTCATGGGCGGTCCGCGCCCATGGTTGTGCGGCTGAGACTAGAATTCCTTCAGTTCATTTAGGAGCATCCCATGGGGTCACTTTCTGTTTGGCATTGGTTAATTGTTTTATTGATCGTGGTTTTGGTGTTCGGCACTAAGAAGTTGAAAAACCTGGGCGGTGACCTGGGCGGGGCTGTCAAAGGCTTCAAAGACGGTATGCGCGACGGCTCCGCCGCCCCGACCGAAGAAAAACCTGCCGCACCTGCACAGCAGGTCGCCGGCGCAGCGCCGGCTCATGCTGCTGACAAGACGCCCATCGATGTGGAAGCCAAAAGCAAGTCATGATCCATGTTTGATTTAGACGTCTCCAAACTGGCGATGATAGGCGCGGTCGCGCTGGTCGTCATCGGCCCGGAGAAAATGCCGCGTGTAGCCCGTACCATCGGGACCATGCTCGGCAAGGCACAGCGTTATGTGTCTGATGTCAAGGCCGAGGTCAACCGCACCATGGAAATGGAAGACCTTAAGAAAATGAAGGAAACCATGGATTCGGCTATGACCGATGTGCAGTCCAGCGTGCTCAATGCCACCACGCAGCTGAACCAGGAGATCGCCGACATCGGTCAGGAAGTGACCGCTTCTGACAACAACAACGCTTTTCTTCCCTATTGGAAGCCGCAGCAACCCGAATACAAACACCCCGGTAAAAACTGGCGCCTCAAACGCTCGGCACTCCCGCAGTGGTACAAGGCACGCCAGGGTGTACGCACACGGGCTTTGTCAGGTGCTGCGCGGGTTGCCCGGTTCCGGCCTGCGGCAACAGGTTCGAATAGGGTTTGATACACGATGTCTGATACAGGTTCGCACGATACGGATACGCTGAAAGCTTCCGAACAACCCTTTGTTCAACACCTCAAGGAACTGCGTGACCGGCTGGTCAAGTCTTTCATTGCGGTCGCTGTGATGTGCGCCATTCTCAGCCTCTATCCCGGCCCGGCCCAGCTCTACGACCTGCTGGCCGCTCCCTTAGTGGCTCAACTGCCGCAAGGCACGACGCTGATCGCCACTTCGGTGATTTCGCCCTTTCTGGTGCCGCTCAAAATCCTGCTGATGGCCGGTTTTCTGCTGGCGTTGCCAGTGGTGCTCTACCAGGCCTGGGCCTTTGTCGCTCCCGGTTTGTACGCCCATGAAAAGCGCCTGGTGTTCCCGCTGGTCATGTCCAGCACATTCCTGTTTTTCACCGGCGTGGCGTTTTGTTATTTCTTTGTCTTTGGCCAGGTGTTCAAGTTCATCCAAAGCTTTGCACCCAAAAGCATCACAGCCGCGCCTGACATTGAAGCCTATCTGAGCTTTGTGCTGACCATGTTCATTGCTTTCGGCCTGGCATTTGAAGTGCCGATTGTGGTGATTGTGCTGGCCCGCATGGGCTTTGTCACCATCGAGAAACTCAAAGCTTTCCGTTCTTATTTCATTGTGCTGGCCTTCATCATCGCCGCCATCGTGACGCCGCCTGATGTGGTGTCGCAGCTGGCGCTGGCCATTCCCATGGTCATTCTGTATGAAATAGGCATCTGGGCCGCGCAGATTTTTATCAAACACACCAAGGCACCTGAAGACAAAGATACGCCTGCCGGCGACGCTTAAACATGCGCAGACTGTGGTTATTGTTTTCCCAGACAGTGACCATTCTGGTCGCGGTCTGGTTTGTGTTGATCACCCTCAAGCCCGAGTGGTTGCAGCGACCCTATCAGTGGAACTCGACATTGAATGTGCCGCAGGCGCCCGATAGCGCCGCAGGCGCCGGCCGCTCCGGCGGTGCCGGCAGTTTGCGTATTGCCGCCCAGAAATCCTCGCCCTCGGTGGTCAGTATCAACACCTCATCGCGCAAGCAAAATCTGCCGGACCACGCCAAAGATCCATGGTTCAAGTTTTTTTTCAAGGAACAGGATGATGCTTCGCCGAATGCCGGTCTGGGCAGCGGGGTGATCGTCACCCCTGACGGCTACATCCTTACCAATAACCATGTGATTGAAACAGCAGATGAAATCACCGTCATCCTGAATGACGGCAGAAGCACGCGCGCCAAACTGGTGGGCACCGACCCGGACACGGACCTGGCGGTATTGAAAATCAAGCTGGACATGCTGCCCGTGATGGTCATGAGCAATTCCGATCAGTTGCAGGTTGGCGATATTGTGCTGGCCATCGGCAACCCTTTCGGTGTCGGCCAGACGGTGACCAGCGGCATTGTCTCGGCTTTGGGGCGCAACCAGCTCGGCATCAATACCTTTGAGAATTTCATACAGACCGATGCCGCCATCAACCCGGGCAACTCGGGCGGTGCGCTGGTCGATGTGCAGGGCAATCTGCTGGGCATCAACACCGCCATTTATTCGCGCTCGGGCGGCAGCATGGGTATTGGCTTCGCCATACCCGTCAGTACCGCGCGTCAGGTACTCGAAGGCATTGTCAAGAATGGTCAGGTGGTTCGCGGCTGGATAGGTGTTGAGCCGACCGAAATCACGGCTGATCTGGCCAAGACTTTCAATATCCAGCGCAACAGCGGCGTCATCATCACCGGAGTGCTGCAAAACGGACCGGCATTCAAGGCCGGCATACGCCCCGGTGATGTCCTGCTGGCTATCGATGGTCAGCCGGTGAAAACCGTGGCCGAATTGCTCGCCCGTGTGTCTGCGCTCAAGCCCGGTCAGGTTGCGCGCGTGACGGTAATGCGTCAAAACGATACCATAGAGATGAGCGTCATACCCGGTCAACGGCCCAAGGCCAAAGCCCCGCTACGCTGACATGGCACAACGACACGACGTCCTCAGTCTGTGCAACCAGTTGCTGCAGCCGCAGTTGTTCAAGGATTACTGTCCCAACGGCTTGCAGGTGGAGGGGCGTTCCGAGGTCAAAAAAATCGTCTCGGGTGTGACCGCCAGCCGAGCTTTCATCGAAGCAGCGATAGATGAAGGCGCTGATACGCTGCTGGTACACCACGGGCTGTTCTGGCACGGTCAGGACGGCAGCGTCACCGGCTGGATGAAACAACGTCTGGCGCTGCTGCTGGCCCACGATATCAATCTGCTGGCCTATCACTTGCCGCTGGATGCGCATGAACAATGGGGAAATAACGCCAGACTGGGGATGCACATGGGCTGGCAAATGCTAGATCGCTTTGGAGAACAGCGGTTGGGTTGGCTGGGTTCGCCGGCAAATGGTGTGAGCGACCCGGTGTCGCTAAAAAATGAGTTGGAAAGCCGGCTGGGACGCCCGGCGGTTGCTGTCATTCCGGATCCGTCGCGGCCGGTAAAGCGTGTGGCCTGGTCCACCGGCGGCGCCCAGTCATGGTTTGAAGCCGCCATTGCCGCCGGCGCGGATGCCTTTGTCACCGGCGAGATTTCCGAACCGCAAGCCCATCTGGCGCAGGAAACCGGCGTGGCGTTTTTTGCCTGCGGCCACCATGCAACTGAGCGCTACGGTGCACCGGCATTGGCCGCACATGTGGCGTCCGAGTCGGGCGTGGCGCATCAGTTCATAGACATCAGCAACCCGGCCTGATCGGGTCTCGCGCATGAAACAGTCTGAAGATCTCTTACCGATGGCCCTCACCATGGGGGACCCGGCGGGTATCGGGCCGGAAATCATTTTCAAGGCATTCGCTGCTCACCCCGATGAGATGCGGGGCATCTGTGTCGCCGGTAATCTGACGGTCATGCGCCGTCAACTGGCCGCGTTGTTGCCGCATTTACCTCAGGCCATCCAGTGTCAGGAGGTGACGGTGGCGGCCGCTGCGCTGCAAGTGCCGCACGGCTGTGTGCCGGTGATCAATGTCACACCTGATGCAGAGATTGAACCCGGCCGTGTCAGTGCAGCCGCCGGCCGCATGGCAGCTGACGCCGTCAGCTGGGGGGCGGGTGCTGCCTTGCGCGCCGAAGTCAGTGCCCTCGTCAACGCACCCTTGCATAAAAAAGCCTTGTCGCTGGCCGGCGTTGAATTCCCCGGCCATACGGAGATGCTGCAAGCGCTCGCCGCTGAACACCTGGGGCTGGCGGCGGCGGATCTGCCGGTGCGCATGATGCTCAGCTGCCGGGGTTTGCGGGTGGTGCTGGTCAGCATTCATGTGTCCTTGCGTCAGGCCATCGACGCTGTGACCACCGCCAATGTGCTGGAGACACTGCAAATCATTCACCGCAGCTGGCCGGCTCTGCACGGGCGCCATCCGCGCATCTGGGTGGCGGGATTGAATCCGCACGCGGGCGAGGAGGGTTTGTTCGGTGCGGAAGAAATTCAGCTGATTGCGCCTGCCATTGCCCGGGCAAAAACCGCGGGAATGCAAGTCGAGGGGCCGTTTGCGCCGGACACGGTGTTCATGCAGGCACGCCGGGCGGCAGGGCCGAATGCACCCGATGCGGTGGTTGCGATGTACCACGACCAAGGTCTGATTCCCGTCAAGCTTCTTGGCATCGAGCACGGTGTCAACCAGACCCTGGGACTGCCTTTTGTGCGCACCAGCCCGGACCACGGCACGGCGTTTGACATTGCCGGGCAAGCGCGGGCTGATGCCCGCAGTTTGCTGGCGGCAGTGCGGGCAGCACGCAGCTGCAAGCTGAGCGGCCTTGGCGACGCCTGAGAGGAATACTTTGAAATCTGTTTGCTCCGGCTGCGACAGTAGATTAATACCCTTGACGCAGATACCTCTGGTTTTTACTTAATAGGCTCAGTTAGAATTAAGGGTTTTCGATATTCGCAATGAAATTCAGAGGCCTTTCATGAGTGAAACCACAGTAGACACCGGCAAACGTACCTGGCTCATCGCCTCGGGTTGTGCCGGTGCAATCGGGGGCGCAGCGGTCGCCGTCCCATTTGTCAGCACATTCAGCCCTTCCGAGCGTGCCAAAGCCGCCGGTGCGGCCGTGGAAGTTGATATATCTGCCATCAAACCCGGTGAAAAACTCACTGTCGAGTGGCGCGGCAAACCGGTATGGATCATCCGCCGCACGCCCGAGCAGTTGGAGGCGTTGAAAAAAGTCGAAGCCCAGTTGGCTGATCCTGAATCCAAACGCAATCCCAATGAACTCACGCCTGCGTATGCGCGCAACCAGGCCCGCTCCATCAAACCCGAGTTTTTTGTCGGGGTCGGCATTTGTTCTCACCTGGGATGTTCGCCCAGCGACAAATTCCAGATGGGGCCGCAACCCTCTCTTCCGGATGACTGGCAGGGCGGTTTTTTCTGCCCTTGTCACGGTTCCACTTTCGATATGGCCGGTCGTGTTTACAAAAACAAACCCGCACCGGACAACCTCGAAGTTCCCCCTCACATGTATCTTTCAAACAGTCGTTTGCTGATCGGCGAAGACAAAAAGGCTTAAAGGCAAAATCATGGCTGATTTCAAAGAGATTTCCCCGAACGCACCGCTGGCGGAAAAAGCCCTCAACTGGGTCGATAACCGTTTTCCGCTTTCCAAGCTCTACAAAGAGCATTTGAGCGAATACTACGCACCGAAAAATTTCAACTTTCTGTATTTCTTCGGCGTGCTGTCCATGCTGGTACTCGTGATTCAAATCGTCACCGGTATTTTCCTAACCATGCATTACAAGCCGGATGCAGACATTGCTTTCGCTTCTGTGGAATACATCATGCGCGATGTGCCCTGGGGCTGGTTGATCCGTTACATGCATTCCACCGGTGCATCTGCATTTTTCGTTGTGGTTTACATGCACATGTTCCGCGGCCTGATTTACGGCTCTTACCGCAAGCCGCGTGAACTGGTCTGGCTGTTCGGATGCGCCATTTTCCTTGCCTTGATGGGTGAAGCTTTCATGGGCTATCTGCTGCCCTGGGGTCAGATGTCCTACTGGGGTGCTCAGGTGATTGTCAACCTGTTCTCGGCGATTCCCTTCATCGGTCCTGACCTGGCTTTGCTGATCCGCGGTGATTACGTGGTCGGCGACGCCACCCTCAACCGCTTCTTCAGCTTTCACGTCATTGCTGTGCCGCTGGTGCTGCTGGGTCTGGTGGCGGCTCACATCATTGCTTTGCATGAAGTCGGCTCCAATAACCCCGACGGTATCGAAATCAAGGCCACCAAGGATGCCAACGGCATACCTCTGGACGGCATTCCTTTCCATCCCTACTACACCGTCCACGACATCATGGGCGTGATGGGCTTTTTGCTGGTGTTCACGGCCATCATCTTTTTTGCACCCGAGTTCGGCGGCTATTTCCTAGAATACAACAACTTCATTCCTGCCGATCCGCTGAAAACCCCGCTTCACATTGCGCCGGTCTGGTACTTCACACCGTATTACTCGATGTTGCGTGCGATCACCAGCGAAATGATGTACGCCCTCATCGTTAGTGTGATTGCAGCCGCCTACCTGGGTGCGACCCGTGCGGCAATCAGCAACATGCTCAAGTCAGTAGTCATCGGCGCAGCCGTCGTTCTGGTGGTTTTGATGCTCGCGATCGACGCCAAATTCTGGGGCGTGGTCGTCATGGGCGGTGCGGTCATCATTCTGTTCTTCCTGCCCTGGCTGGACAATTGCGCGGTCAGATCTATCCGCTACCGCCCGGATTGGCACACCTACCTGTACGTCATTTTTGTCATTGACTTCTTTATCCTGGGCTACCTGGGCATGCAACCTCCCTCACTTATCGGTGAGCGGGTATCGCAAGTCGGCACGCTGTTTTATTTCGGCTTTTTCCTGCTGATGCCGTGGTGGAGCCGTCTGGGGGACACCAAGCCGGTACCGGAACGCGTCAACTTTGCCGCACATTGAACGGCCGGAGCACACAACCATGAAAAAAATCATTCTCAGCGTGTTGATCAGCCTGGCTGCCAGCTTGCCGGTTTTCGGCAGTACCGACTCCTTTGTCTGGGACAAAGCCCCCAACAAACTCAATGACCTGAGCGCTTTGCAGCACGGCGCCAAGCTGTTTGTCAATTACTGTTTGAATTGCCATGCCGCCTCGTACATGCGCTTTAACCGCCTGACCGACATCGGGCTGAGCCCGCAGGACATCAAGGACAACCTGTTGTTCACCACCGACAAGGTCGGCGACACCATGAAAGTGACCATGGACCCTAAACAGGCCAAGGACTGGTTTGGCGGTAACCCGCCCGACCTCACGGTGATTGCCCGTTCGCGTTCCGGCCACGGCGGCACTGGAGCGGATTACTTGTATACGTATTTGCGCACCTATTACCGCGATGAAAGCAAGGCCACCGGCTGGAACAATCTGGCTTACCCGAATGTAGCCATGCCGCATGTGTTGTGGGAACTCCAGGGCGAGCGCAAGCCCTTGTATGACACCATGGAGTCTCACGGTCATGAAACCCGTGTGTTCAAGGGCTGGCAGCAAATCACACCCGGCATGCTCAGTCCTGCCGAGTACGATGTAGCCGTGGCGGATCTGGTCAATTACATGCAATGGATGTCAGAGCCATCGCAAAACACCCGCGTCAGAATAGGCGTCTGGGTCATGATTTTCCTTTTGATCTTCCTGTTCATCGCCTGGCGTTTGAATGCTTCGTTCTGGAAAGAAATTCGCTGAGCGAATGAACAGTAACCCGCTCCGGAGGGTTCTTACAATGGGCCATTTCCGGCCCGTTAAACCTCTCGTATTTCAGGAGCTACGCTCATGATGGTCTTGTACTCTGGGACAGTTTGTCCTTTTTCTCACCGTTGCCGTTTTGTTTTGTTTGAAAAAGGCATGGATTTTGAAATCCGTGATGTCGATCTCTACAACAAACTTGAAGATATCAGTGTGATGAATCCTTATGGCCAGGTGCCGATCCTGGTCGAGCGTGATCTGATTCTGTATGAGTCCAATATCATCAGTGAGTATATTGACGAGCGTTTTCCGCATCCGCAACTCATGCCCGGTGACCCGGTCGATCGTGCCCGCGTCCGGCTGTTCCTGCTGAACTTTGAAAAGGAATTGTTCACCCATGTGACCTCTCTGGAGTCCAGGGCACAAAAAGCCAATGAAAAAACGCTGGAAAAAGCCCGCGCCCATATCCGCGACCGTCTGACCCAGTTGGCCCCTGTTTTTCTGAAAAACAAATTCATGCTCGGCGACAATTTCTCCATGCTGGATGTCGCCATTGCACCATTGCTCTGGCGCCTGGACCATTACGGTATTGAGTTGTCAAAAAATGCAGCCCCCTTGCTCAAGTATGCTGAACGTATCTTCTCGCGCCCGGCCTATATCGAGGCATTGACGCCATCCGAAAAGGTCATGCGCAAATAATCCGCATGATCAATATTTCGCAGTCCACTTCCACCCGGCCTTACCTGGTGCGGGCCATGCACGAATGGTGCACAGACAACGGCTTCACGCCTTACGTGGCTGTGCTGGTTGATGAAACCGTACAAGTGCCGCGTGAGCATGTGAGCAACGGGGAAATTGTCCTCAATGTCAGTTTCGATGCGACCAGCGGCATGCAATTGAGCAATGAATTCATTCAGTTCAAGGCGCGCTTCGGCGGTGTTGCCCGCGAAATTGTGGTTCCCATGGGCAGGGTGATTGCGATTTATGCCAAAGAAAACGGCCAGGGTATGGCTTTTCCTGCACCTGCCCCGGTTGCCGGCGATGCCGCTGTCGCGTCTGACAGTGC
>SHXP01000073.1 GCA_009693225.1 Limnohabitans sp.
TCAAATAGCAATCGACAAATATCACAAGGCCGTACTTTCATTGCCAGATCTGGCGGCTTTCAATATCGTGGGCGCTAAGCGTTTGTCAAATGATTCTCAACTCTTGCACTTCGATTCGAATGCCCAACAACTTTTCACCAACTGGTATCTTCAAAATGAAAAGATGCTGACAAGTGGAACTATGGACTCGACCAGAAAAAGCCACTTTGCCAGGTTATGTCGCAATAAGAAATTCTGAAGAATCTTACCTACTACCAGTAGCGTATTTGCCCTATGCCAAACACCACCTATAGCGTCCCTGAAAAACTGGAAATCCTTATTGCGACAGAACCCAATATCACGCATGAAAAAGCCCACCAGCGTTGCCGCGGCGGCATCGGCCGCTCCTACCAGGTACCGCAACCCTTCGGCCATTTGAGCGTGTTTGAAAACCTGGTCACCGCTGCCTGCTTTGGCGGCGGTCAATCCGAGCGCGACGCCTGGGACACGGCCTACCAGGTGCTTAAAACCACCGGTCTGCTGGCACAGGCAAACACCACTGCCGGATCACTCACCCTGCTCAACCGCAAGCGGCTGGAACTCGCGCGCGCTGGCGACTAGGCCCAGGCTGTTGCTGCTGGATGAAATCGCCGACGGACTGACGGTGCATGAAGCGCAGCAGCTGCTGGAAGAGTTACAGCGTATTAAGGAAAGCGGCGTCACCATGGTCTGGATAGAATACGTGGTGCATGCGCTTTTGTCCATCGCAGACCGATTGCTGGTGATCAACGCCGGCACTTGTCTGGCAGCGGGCAGGCCGCAGGACGTGATGAACGACCCTGAAGTGCAGCGTGTTTACATGGGACTGGAAGTTACAGCGGCATGAGCGCTTTGTTGCAAACGCATGCGTTGACAGCTTTTTACGGCGACGCCCAGGCCTTGTTCGGCATTGACTTCAGCGTCAGCCGGGGCGAGCTGGTCGCCATCATCGGTGCCAACGGCGCGGGTAAAAGCACCTTCATGAAGGCCGTCACCGGGCTGGTGCCTGCGCGCGCGCAGCAGATTGAGTTGAACGGTCAAGCCATCGGCGGTCTGCCTGCCTCGGAGATTGTCAAACGCGGTATCGCGCTGGTGCCCGAAGGCAGGCGCCTGTTTGCGAGTCTGGATGTGGAAGAAAACCTGTTGATGGGTGCCTGCGCCGGGCGCAGCGGCATGTGGAACCTGGCGCGCGTCTACGAACTCTTTCCCGTATTGAAAGACAAGCGCAGGCAAGCCTCGACCTCTTTGTCCGGCGGGCAGCAGCAGATGGTGGCCATCGGTCGCGCATTGATGAGCAACCCCTCGCTGCTGCTGTGTGATGAACTCAGCCTGGGGCTGGCACCGATCGTCATCAAGGAAATTTACAGCGCCATGCCGCGCATTTGCGCCGAGGGCATGACGGTGGTCATCGTCGAGCAGGATGTCAGCAAGGCGCGCGAAGTCTCCCGCCGCTTGTACTGTTTTCAGGAAGGCCGGGTGTCGCTGCAAGGTGAATCGTCGGACCTGAGCCCCGGGCAGATTTCGCAAGCCTATTTCGGCACGCCGCAAGACGGCGCGCATGAGGGGCCGCGCTGATGGACCAGCTGTTGCTACTCCTGTTGCAAGGCGTGTTGCTCGGCGGCCTCTATGCTTTGTTCGCGCTCGGTTTGTCTTTGATGTATGGCGTGATGCGCCTGACCAACACGGCGCAGGGCGATTTCATCCTGCTCGGCTCCTTCACCGCCATCGCGTTCATTGCCGGCTTGAAACTGCTGCTGCCCGGCAGTGTGTACCTGCCACTGCTGCTGTCGCCCCTGCTGTTGCTGCCGGCTTTCGGCGCCGGCTTTGTATTGCAGCATCAGGTGCTCAACCGCGTGCTGGGCAAGGACCCCTTGCCCTCGCTGGTGGTGACCTTCGGTTTGTCGATCGTGATTCAAAACCTGTTGCTTGAAATCTTTTCAGCCGACCCGCGTTCCATCGATTCGCTGGGCCTGAACACCGCCAGCCTGGCACTGCCCGGCGGCATCGCGGTAGGTGTACTGCCGTTGTTCATTTTTCTGCTGGCGCTGACTGCCACCTGCGCTTTGCAATGGGTGTTTCACCATACGACGCTGGGCCGCAGCTTTCGCGCCGTGTCGGACGATCTGGAAATCGCCCAACTGATGGGTTTGAATGCCAAACGCATTTATGCCATTGCCACCGGCATCGCCTTCATGCTGATCACGGTGGCGGGTGTGTTGCAGGCCATGCGCACCACGGTCTCGCCGTCCGACGGGCCGATGCTCTTGCTGTTCGCTTTCGAGTCGGTGATCATCGGCGGCATGGGTTCGTTCTGGGGCACGCTGGTCGGGGCCTTGCTGCTGGGCATCACCCAGCAAATCGGCTTCAGTTTCGACCCGGGCTGGGGCATCTGGTTCGGCCACATTGTGTTTCTGTTGCTGCTGCTCGTCCGCCCGCAAGGCCTGTTTCCTAAAACCGCAGGCTGAGCGCATGTCCGCATTCACCGTCACTCGCAGTCACCGTTTCAGCCTTGCAGCTTTGCTCAGCGGCGTGCTGCTGGTGCTGCTGGCCGCAGCCATCCCTTATTGGGCGCCCGAGGACAACCGCTCTGCCTGGATGCGCGAGTTTGTCGAAATCGCGTGTTACCTGGTGTTCGCCATGATGTGGAACCTGCTCGCCGGTTACGGCGGCATGGTCAGCATTGGCCAGCAGGCGTATTTCGGACTGGGCGGCTACACCATGCTCATGCTGGGCAATTTCGCCGGCGTCAATCCCTTTCTTGCGGTACCGCTGGCAGCGTTGTGCGCCGGCTTGGTATGCGTGCCTGTGTCTTTCATCGCGTTTCGATTGCAGGGCGGTTATTTCGCCATCGGCACCTGGGTCATCGCCGAAGTTTTCCGTTTGAGCTTTGCCAATTTCTCGGCGGTCGGCGGCGGTTCGGGCACCAGCCTGATCGCGTTTGCAGGCATCAGCAAAGCGGTGCGCGAACAAACCACGTTCTGGATGGCGCTGGCCGGCATGGTGGCTGCCGTTGCGCTGGTGTATTTGTTTTTACACAGCAAAAGCGGCCTGGCCTTGATGGCCATACGCGATAACGAGGTCGCGGCCGAGTCGCAGGGCATCGCCGTGCAACGCACCAAGCTGGCGGTGTATGTGGTGGCCGGTTTCGGCGCCGGTCTGGCAGGGGCCATGTATTACCTGAGCAATCTGCGCATCACACCTGATGCGGCCTTCAGCGTCAACTGGTCGGCCTTCGCTATTTTCATGGTGGTGATCGGCGGCATAGGCCGGATCGAAGGGCCCATCGTCGGCGCATTGATCTTCTGGGTATTGAATAAATTTTTCAGCGACTACGGCAACTGGTACCTGATGGGCCTGGGCCTGCTGGCCATCCTCATCACCATCTATTTCAAGCAAGGGCTGTGGGGTTATGCCCAGCAGCGCTGGGGCTGGTCGCTGTTTCCGACGCGCAGGCGGCTGGACTGATACCCTGTGGAACTGTCAGCGCGGCAGCCGCATTCACTGAAAGGCCAGAGATGATCAATATCAACGAGCACTCCATCACGCAAGCGGTATTGCAGCGGCTTGATAACTGCGACAACCCGCGCTTGAAAACCGTCATGACTTCGCTGGTGAAACATCTACACGAGTTTGCGCGCGAAGTGCAGTTGAGCGAAGAGGAATGGATGGCCGGCATACAGTTTCTGACCGCCACCGGCCACAAGTGCGACGACAAGCGTCAGGAGTTCATTCTGTTGTCGGACACGCTGGGCCTGTCCATGCTGACCGTGGCCATGCTAAACGCCAAACCCGCCGGCGCCACCGAGGCCACGGTCTTCGGTCCGTTTCATATCGAGCATCCGCCTGAATACGCGGGAGTCTGCGACATCACCGACGGCGCCAGCGGTGAACCCTTGTTCGTGTCTGCACGGGTTTTGAATACACGGGGGGAACCGGTGGCGGGTGCACGGGTCAACGTGTGGCAGGCTGACGCTGACGGCCTGTACGACGTGCAGCGCCCCGGTTTGCAAAAGCACCAGGCGTGCGGCATTGTGCACACCGACGACCACGGCCGTCTCGGATTTCAAACCGTGTTGCCGGTCTCCTACCCGGTGCCGACCGACGGTCCGGTCGGTGAGATGCTGCTGGCCACCGGCCGGCATCCGTGGCGCCCGGCGCATGTGCATTTCAAGATCGACGCCCCCGGCTACCAGAGCTTGATCACCCATGTGTTCCGCGACGATGACGAATACCTGCAAAGCGATGTCGCCTTCGGTGTGCGCTCATCGCTGCTGGGCAAGTACCTGCGCCACGAAGCCGGTGAGGCGCCTGACGGCCATCACATGGACCGGCCTTTTTACATGCTCAGCTACGACTTTGTGCTCGCGCCCGCTGTGGCCGCATGAGACGGGGCAGGCGATCGGCATCAGAAATTTGCAGTTGAAGGAACACGCACATGATCAACAAGATTGCAGACAGTGTGGCTGAGGCCATCGGCCATGTGGCCGACGGCTCCACCGTCATGGTCGGCGGCTTCGGCACCGCCGGTATCCCCGACGAGTTGATAGACGGCTTGGTCGCGCAGGGCGCGAAAGACCTGACCCTGATCAATAACAACGCAGGCAATGGCGACACCGGCATAGCGGCGTTGCTCAAGGCGCGGCGCGTGAAAAAAATAATTTGCAGTTTTCCGCGCCAGACCGACAGCCACGTGTTTGACGCGCTTTACCGCAGCGGCGGGCTGGAGCTGGAACTGGTGCCACAAGGCAATCTGGCCGAGCGCATACGCGCCGCCGGTGCGGGCATAGGCGCATTTTTCACGCCCACCGGCTACGGCACCCAACTGGCCAGACAGGCCGACGGCACACCCAAGGAAACGCGCTTGATCAACGGCAAACACTATGTGCTGGAGTACCCGTTGTACGCCGACCTGGCCTTGATCAAAGCGGAAACCGGCGACCGCTGGGGCAATCTGATGTTCAGAAAAGCGGCGCGCAATTTCGGCCCCGTCATGGCGATGGCGGCCAGGCACAGCGTGGCCTCTGTGCACGACGTGGTGACGCTGGGACAACTCGACCCGGAACACATAGTGACACCGGGTATTTTCATCGGCGCCATTGTGCAAGTGGCAAGACGCGCAACACAGGGCGGCGGCTTCAAAGCCGCGGCCTAGGCCGGACAGGAGCAACAGCATGGCGATACAAAGACGCAGCAAAGATGAGTTGGCCAGACGCGTGGCGCAGGACATGTTCGACGGCGCGTATGTGAACCTGGGCATAGGCATGCCGACCCTGGTGGCCAACCATTTGCCCCCGGGCATTGAAATCGTGTTGCACAGCGAAAACGGCATCCTCGGCATGGGACCGGCACCCGCCAGAGGCGAGGAAGACTACGACCTGATCAACGCCGGTAAACAGGCAGTGACACTGCTGCCCGGCGGCGCGTTTTTTCACCACGCTGACAGTTTTGCCATGATGCGCGCAGGCCACCTGGATATCTGCGTGCTCGGCGGCTTCCAGGTGTCGGTCAGCGGCGACCTGGCCAACTGGAGCACCGGCGATCCCGGCGCGATTCCCGCCGTCGGCGGTGCCATGGATCTCGCCATTGGCGCGAAACAAACCTGGGTGATGATGGACCTGCTGACCAAGCAAGGCCAAAGCAAAGTGGTGCCGCAGTGCACCTACCCGCTGACCGGCATAGGTTGCGTCAAACGCATTTACACCGACATGGCGACGCTGGCATGCACGCCGGATGGATTGGTATTGATCGATCTGGTGGACGGGTTGACCAAAGAGGAGTTGGAGGCGTTGGTGGGTGCGGGCTTGAGGTGAGATTTGATATGAAGCCTCACGCCAAGCCCAAATAAATCTTCCTCACATGGTCGTCCTTGGCCAGATCCGCCGCCAGTCCCTCCTGCGCCACATGGCCGTGTTCCAGGATGTAAGCGCGGTCGGCGATTTGCAGCGCTGATTGCGCGTCCTGTTCTGCCATCAGGATGGCGACGCCGCTGTCGCGGATATGGCGTATCGCATTGAAAATTTCCATCTTCAGCCGGTGCGCAATGCCCACCGAAGGTTCGTCGAGCAGCAGCAGTTTGGGCGCGCCCATGAGCGCGCGGCCGATGGCGACCATTTGCTGCTGACCGCCGGATAAGGTGCTGACCATCTGGCTGCCACGCTCTTGCAGGATGGGGAACAGCCGGTAGACCTTGTTTAGGTCAGCGGCGACGGCGGCTTTGTCGCGGCGCAGGTAGGCGCCGAGTTGCAGGTTTTTCAGCGCGCTGAGCTCCGGGAACAGACGGCGTCCCTCGGGGCAATGGCAAATCCCTAAGCCCACCACTTTTTCAGTGGCCACGTTGTGCAGCGATTGGCCTTCGAATGTCAGCCCGCCTTGCGCGTCGATGGCGCGCGAGACGGCTTTGAGTAGTGTGGATTTGCCTGCGCCGTTGGGCCCGAGCACGGCCACGAGTTCACCCGGCATCACGCGCAGGCTGATGCTCTCCAAGGCCATGGCCTTGCCGTAAGAGGCGCTGAGTCGGTCCAGTTCAAGCATGGTTGTCCAGGTTCAACGGGTTTTGTTTGCCGATATAGGCTTCGATTACGCGCGGGTGGCTGACGATCTCGGCGGGCGAGCCCTCGGCGATGATTTCGCCGAAGTCGATGGCCACCACGCGCGACACCAGTTGCATGAACTCGCGCAGCTTGTGTTCAATCAACAGTATGGTGAGATGTTGCTCGCTGTGCAACTTGCGTATCAGCACCGACAGCGCTTCAATTTCTGATGAACCCAGACCGGCAAACGGTTCGTCCAGCAGCAGCAACTCGGGCCCGGTGGCCAGCGCGCGCGCGATTTCCAGTCTGCGCAAATCGCCGTAGGACAGCAGTTCGGAAGCTTGCTGCGCCTTGTCAGCCAGGCCGACTTGCGACAGCAGATGCATGGCGCGTTCGCCCAGGTCATGGGTGTGCACGCGCGGCCCGAGGCTACCCACCAGCACGTTTTCCAGCACCGTCAGGCCGACAAATGGGCGGCACAGCTGGAATGTGCGCGCCATGCCCAGACCGACGATGGTGTTGGCTTTCAAGTGGCGGATCGGCTCGCCGCGCAGCAGCACCTCGCCCGAGTCTGCGGGTATGAAGCAGGTCAGCAGATTGAACAGTGTGGTCTTGCCGGCGCCGTTGGGCCCGAGGATGCCGACGATCTCACCCTTGTGCAGCTCCATGTTGAAATTTTTCAGCACATGCAGGCCGCCGAAGTGCTTGTCGAGTTGTTTGACTTGCAGCAGTGCACTCATGCTTGCGGCCACCGGTGGCGCATCTTCCGCCAGATCGGCGCGATGATGCCGTTGGGCAGGAAAAACAGAATGAAGATCAACAGCAGGCTGTAAATCATCAAACGCCATTCGCCGAAATTGCGCAGTCCTTCGGTCATGACAATCAGCAGCAGCGCGCCGCCCACCGGTCCGAAGATGGTGCCCATGCCGCCCACATACACCATGGTGATGATGGTGATCGAGGTGACCACGGCAAACAACTGCGGGCTGACCTGCAACTGGTAATGCGCATACAGCGCACCGCCTAAACCGGCGAAGGCTGCGCTGATGACCAGCGACACGATTTTGTATGTGGTGATCGGCAGACCGGCGGCCAGACAGGTGGCTTCGTCACCGCGTATCGCGCGCAGTATCAGGCCCCAGCGCGAACGCGCCATCCACGACAGCAACAGCGTGATGCCGCCCAGCACCGCCAGCACAAACCAGTAGTAGTGCAAGGGGTTGACAATGAGTGGCGTGATGTCCTGTATGCCTTCTTCGCCGCCGGTGTATTCCCAGAAGATCAGCATCAGGCGTTGCATGATGACCGCCGACGACAGCATGGCTAGCGCGAAATACGGGCCTTTCAAACGCAAGGTTGGAAAGCCCAGCACCATGGCAAATACCATGGAGACCAGCATCGAGGCCGGCAGGCTCCACCAGGGGTCGACACCGAAGTGCACGTTCAGAAAACCGGCGGCATATGCGCCTACACCGATGAACAGCGAATGGCCGAAATTTTCGCGGCCGGTCAGACCGGACATGAAATCCCAGCTGACGGCCCAGATGCCGTAGATGGCAGCCACCGTTAACACGCCGACCAGGTAGGTGCCGGTGAACAAGGTGGGCAGTACGCCCAGCAACAGCATGGCGGCCAGGCCGACTATGCTGCTCAGGGTATCGAGTCCTTTGAATACTTTCATGCTTGGTCTGCCTGTCAGAATGCGGCGCGTTTGCCGAACAGGCCGGCAGGGCGGAACACCAGCATCAGCAAAGTGGCGAGTACCGAGACGATTTCGGTCCAGCTGCCGGAGACCAGATAGGCGACGATAGTCTCTGCATAGCCGAGCATGAAGGCCGCTGCAATGCTGCCGGGGATGGAGCCCAGGCCGCCGACCACCACAATGGCAAAGGCTTTCACAATGGGCAGCAAATGCATGGACGGTTGTACCGACAGAAACGGACCCGCCATGACGCCGGCCAGTGCTGCCAGCCCGGCCGAGATGGCCATCACCATAGAAAAAATGCGGTCGCTGGGAATGCCCATGTACTTGGCGGCCAGCGGGTCTTGCGAGATGGCGAGGATGGCGCTGCCCAGTCGCGTGAACTGTATGAAGGCGTACAGCCCGCCGATGGCGACGGTGGCGACTGCGAGTGTCAGCAGACGTTGCCCGGCGACATCCACACCGAACAGGTTGAATTTGGTGTCGATGAAGGCTGGCACATTGCGGTATTCAGAGCCGAAGGTGAGAAACAGCGCCTGCTCGACCACCAATGCCGTGGCCAGAGAAATCATCAACACGCCCAATTGCGAAGAACGCAGCGGTCGGATCAGGATTTTTTCCACCAGCACACCGAACACCGAGACGATGCCGATCGACAGCAAGGCCGCCTGCCACAGCGGCAGACCGGCCAAGGTGGTCAGCACATACGCAGAATATGCGCCCAGCGCATAAAACGAACCGTGCGCCAGGTTCAAAATGCGGGCGACACCGAAGATCAGCGTGAAGCCGACCGCCAGCATCGCGTAAATGGCGCTGGTGACCGCGCCGTAAATCAGGATTTCCACTGTTTATTTCTTCATCCAGGGGGGTAGTATGAATTTGCCGGTACGCAATTCCTTGGGGTAGATGACTGCACGCTCGCCCTTTTCCTGCCATTGCACAAACATCAAATTCACCTTGCCCTTACCGGTTTGAACATCATGCATTTCATCAAAAGTGATTTCACCGACCACGCCTTCGTACTTGGTTTTTTCCAGTTCCTTGATGACTTTCTCGGTATCGAAACTGCCCGCGCGTTTAACCGCTTCGGCGTAAATGAAGACAGCGTCATAAGCAAAAAAGGCGGAGTAAACAGGAAAGTTGGCCGAGTTCTTTTTGAATTCATCAAAGAACGGGACGGTTTTCTTGGTGATAGCGGCGCGAACTGCAAAATTAGCCGCTATCTCTGAAATGGCTTTCCCGCCGATACGGGTAAAGAAATCGCCGTCCATGCTTTTCACATCGATGCCGCCGTAGGGAACCGGCACTTGCGCGTCATGCCATTGTTTGGCGAACACGTCGCTGGACGCGTGAGACAGCACAACAATCATGTACTGGGCGCCGCTGGA
>SHXP01000074.1 GCA_009693225.1 Limnohabitans sp.
CCAGATGGCAAGCATTACGGACGAGGAAATTAAGATGATCGAAAACAGATTGAATAACCGCCCCCGAAAACGATTAAGATTCAGAACGCCTGCAGAGGTGTTTCATCAATCAATGTCCCGTGTTGCACTTCGTGCTTGAATCCGCTATTAAATTAAAACAGCGTGGACGCATTGAACAAACCCTTTAACCCCCCAAAAAATTTATATAACTGGATTCTACAGGGAATAGAAAAAATATTCCCGTCCGTGAAGTCACCTGAGCATCTGTTGGATATGATCAGTATAGCTGAGTTTAAAAAATTGATTGGAACTGAAAGCCGGATCATGCTTGAGGGCGTGATGAAAATCAGTCAAATGCATGTCTCAGAAATCATGATTCCAGCACCGAAAATGGATTTGCTCGACATTGGCATGAACATCGAAGAAATGATGGACATGATCATTGATATCGGTCATTCGAGATATCCTGTTTATGAAAATGACAAAGAAAATATCATCGGTGTGCTGATGACCAAAGACTTGTTGAAATGGCACAGAGCACCTGAAATAAATTTGAAAGTTTTATTAAGAACAGCTATTTTTGTACCGGAAACCAAAAATCTGACAGATCTTTTGCGCGACTTTAAGAAAAACAGAAACCATATGGCCATGGTTGTCGACGAATTCGGTCGGATTTCCGGTCTGGTTACTTTCGAGGATTTGCTCGAGGAAATAGTCGGTGAAATCGAGGATGAATTTGATACTGAAACGGACGACGGTGCAATCTACAGTCTGGTCGACAAATCATTCCGGGTAGCGGGTCATACTGAGGTTGAAAAAATCAACGAATTTTTCAATGTTCAATTAAACACAGATGACCAGGAAGAGCAATTTGAAACCATAGGCGGCTTGATCGCGCATTTAATAGGTCGTGTACCGGGAAAAGGTGAACATTACGACATACAAGGTTTGCGTTTTGAAGTTATGCATTCAAAAAGCGGCGTGGTGAAGTGGTATCGTGTCAAACGAATAGGCAATTGAAAAATCTTAAATCATGGCCGACCAAAGAATGGCTGATGGTCATTGCCGGCGCTGTATGCATGGCTTGTGTCGGTCTCAATCTATGGCAAGCTTATGCCAATAGCATTCTGCAACTAACCGGTTTAACTTTATTTGCCATTACGCTTCAAAAAAAACCAGCAAAAGCACTATCCTTGTCTTTTTTGTTTGTAACCACCTGGCTGGCGGTCTCAGTTTGGTGGTTGTATATCGCTTTACATGATGTTGGTGGCATGCCGGCTGTCATTGCAGTGACTGCCATTTTTGTACTGTGTGGTGGTCTGGGGCTTTACTATGTAATTGCTTTGCAAGTCTTTGTGTATGCACAACACGCTGTGAATCCTGTATTCAAGCATCTATTGTTTGCATCCTGCTGGACAGTTGCAGAACTAGCCCGCGCCCAATGGTTCACCGGCTTTCCTTGGAGTGCCATCGGGTATTCACATGTGAACAGCACTTTGTCTTACGCGGCGCCGTGGCTTGGTGTGTACGGCATTGGATTCATTGCTGCTTGTACCGCTTCATGGCTCGCAAAGCAGTTGCTGGTGAAAGAAAAAAACAATTCAGATCAATTAAAAATTGTCATAGTCTTGCTGATTTTTTGTGTACCCGCATACAGACAGGAGGACACACAAGGGCCGGTGCTGAGTGTGAATTTGTTGCAAGCGAATATCAGTCAGACAGAAAAATACAACACAGGCAGGCAGCAGGCACTGGATTGGTACGCTGAAAAAACACAAGAAAGTAAGGCGGATTTGACCGTATTGCCTGAAATAGCGATACCTTATTTCAAAGAGGAATTGCCTCAAGGCTATTGGGGGAAATTAACGCATACATTCAGAGAACAAGAGCAAATTGCAGTTATCGGCATACCTACCTTAGACAAAGACAAAGGCTATGGAAACTCGGCGATAGGGTTAGGGTTTGGCGAAGAAAAACAATACGACAAATACCATCTGGTCCCGTTTGGGGAATTCACACCTGAAATTTTAAAGTGGTTCAGCAGGTTGATGGTCAATAACCTGGGTGACTTCAACCGGGGCTCGATCAATCAGACGCCGTTTATCTGGCAAGCGCATAAACTGAGTATGACCATTTGTTATGAAGATTTATTTGGTGAAGACCTTGCCGTCAGGTTTGTGAAAACAGACCAAGTACCAACGCTATTTATCAACATCAGCAATATTGCTTGGTTCGGTGACACCATGGTGGTGAACCAGCATCTGGATATCGCAAGAATGCGTAGCCTGGAGTTTGAGCGTCCGACAGTCAGAGCAACCAACTCGGGCGGTACTGCAATCATTTCAGCCCAAGCCAAAGTGGTAAACCGTCTTCCTGAGTTCATCAGGGGAAATTTGCAAGGTGAAGTCATTAGCAAAGACCGCCCGATCACCGCTTTTGCTTATTGGGCAGGTCATTGGGGTTTGCTACCGGTCTGGATGACCTGCCTGTTAGTGATGGGCCTGGCCATCATTTACCGCATCAGATCAGATAAACACAAAAGCACTCTGTAAAATGAATTTATGCTGACATTCCAACAAATCATTCTGCAATTACAGGCCTATTGGGATGCACAACATTGTGCATTGCTGCAACCTTATGACATGGAGGTCGGCGCTGGGACTTCTCATACCGCGACATTTTTGCGTGCTATCGGGCCTGAGCCATGGAAAGCAGCCTATGTTCAGCCATCACGTCGCCCTAAGGACGGGCGTTACGGGGAGAACCCGAACAGATTGCAACACTATTACCAGTATCAAGTGGTGCTCAAACCGGCTCCGCCTGATATTCTGGATTTGTACCTTGGCTCATTGAAAGCCTTGGGCTTTAACCTGAAAAACAATGACATCCGCTTTGTCGAAGACGATTGGGAAAATCCTACCTTAGGCGCCTGGGGTCTGGGCTGGGAAGTCTGGCTCAATGGAATGGAGGTGACGCAATTCACATACTTCCAACAGGTGGGCGGCATCGATTGCAAACCGATTACCGGTGAAATCACCTACGGTCTTGAAAGGTTGGCCATGTATCTGCAAGGTGTAGACAACGTGTATGACCTGAAGTGGACCCATGATCTTACTTACGGTGATGTCTATTTGCAAAATGAAAAAGAGCAATCAGCCTACAACTTCGAGCACAGTGACGCTGAGTTCCTTTTCAGTGCATTCAATGCACATGAAAAACAGGCCAAATATCTGATGACACAGGAATTGGCCTTACCGGCCTACGAACAAGTACTCAAAGCAGCGCATGCATTTAATTTATTGGATGCGCGTGGCGCCATCAGTGTCACTGAACGGGCTGCATACATCGGCAGGATCAGAAATCTGGCCAGAAGTGTGGCTCAAAGTTACCTTGAAAGCAGAAAACGACTTGGGTTTCCGATGGCACCCCAGGATTGGGTTGATGATTACATGGCCAGGGTAGCCACAGCATGAATAAAGAAAATCTGCTGGTTGAACTGCTGGTCGAAGAGTTGCCGCCTAAAGCACTCAAACAACTTGGTGATGCATTTGCTCAGGCTGTCTTGCTGGGTTTAGCAGATCAAAACCTGGTTGAAAAAGAAAATGCCATCAGTCAGGAAGAAGCCTGCAAGGCGTTTGCTTCACCGCGCCGACTGGCCGTGTGGATAAACCAAGTGAAATCGCAAGCTGAGGACAAACAGGTGCAGCAAAAACTCATGCCTGTCAGTGTAGGCCTGGATGCGCAAGGTAATGCCACGCCTGCACTGGTAAAGAAATTACAAGCGCTCGGTGTGGTTTGTGACAATCCAAACGATGTCCTCGACAAAATACATCGCGCAGAAGACGGTAAAGCCGAAGCCTTGTTCTACAAAAGCTCGGTGAGAGGAGTCAGTTTGCAAGAGGGACTGCAAAAAACTTTGCAAGACGCCTTGCTCAAATTGCCTATACCCAAAGTGATGCAGTACCAATTGCAAAAAGACTGTGACATGCCGGGCTGGAGCACCGTGAGTTTTGTCAGGCCCGCGCATGGATTGATTGCGATGCATGCAGATCAGGTGATCAATGTGTCGGTCCTTGGTTTGAAGGCGGGAAACTCAACCTATGGACACCGGTTTGAAGCAGAAAGAACACCTGTGTTAATCAGCCACGCTGACCGGTATGCAGACACAATGGCCAAAGACGGTGCAGTCATCGCAGGTTTTGAAGACAGAGGCCGCATCATGGTTCGGGCTCTGCGCGCTGAAGCAAAAAATCTCGCTTGCAGACTGGAAGTGGAAACACCTGGTCAGACTGACGAAGAAGCAGAGCAAGCTTTGCTGCAGAACTCCTTGGTGCAGGAAGTGTGTGCGCTGGTCGAAAGACCTACCATCATGGTTTGTCGCTTTGAAGAAGTATTTTTGCAAGTGCCGCAGGAATGCCTCATACTCACCATGAAAGCGAATCAAAAATATTTTCCATTACTCACAGCAGCAGGGCAGCTAAGCAATAGTTTTTTAATCGTCAGCAACATCAACCCGCAAGACGCCAGCGCCGTGATAGGCGGAAATGAACGCGTGGTGCGGCCGCGTTTGTCAGACGCCAAATTTTTCTTTGACCAGGACCGCAAAAAAACGTTGGAGTCACGGGTGGCCGGATTCGACAAAGTGGTCTATCACAACCAGTTGGGAACCCAGGGTGAACGCATGCAAAGAGTGTGTGCGATCGCCCGGTCCATTATTCAGACATTGTCCAAATCCGGCGCACAGCCATGGAAAAACGAAGAGCAAAGCCTTCTGGATGCAACGCTACGTGCCGCTCGTCTGGCAAAAACAGACTTGCTGACAGATATGGTCGGTGAGTTCCCCGAGCTGCAAGGCATCATGGGCAGTTATTACGCACAGCATGACGGTGAAGATGCACGCGTGGCAGAAGCCATCGCCGACCACTACAAGCCCAGATTTGCCGGAGACGAATTACCCCGCAACGATGTCGGGTGTGTTGTCGCCATGGCTGACAAACTTGAAACCCTGGTCGGTATGTTTGGCATCGGAAATCTGCCAACCGGCGACAAAGACCCGTTTGCCCTCAGACGGCATGCTCTGGGTGTGACGCGCATTTTGGTGGAAAAAAAATTGAAAATCAGTATCAGCCGTTTGCTTGATTTGTCTTTGGCTGTGTTTGCACCCAAGTCCGTTGCTGCTTTTGATAAATCGCGCCTGCAAGCGTTCTTTCAGGAACGCCTCATCAGTTTTCTTGAGGCTGAAACTTACCCTGTCAACCATATCATGGCTGTGCTCGGGGCGGACAATTTGCGAGACTGGAGTCAGATCAGGGAGCGTATGGACGCGGTTGCACATTTTTCCAGATTATCACAAAGCCAGGCGCTGGCAGCGGCCAACAAGCGCATATCGAATATTTTGAAAAAGTCGCAGGAGACGTTACGCACTGATGTTGATCAGGGCTTGTTCATTGAGTCGGCTGAAAAAAACCTGTATGGACAATTGCTAAGTACTTCTGAAATTGCCCAGGATTTATATGAGGCTTCAGATTACACCGGTAGCTTGCAAGCACTGGCAGGATTGCGGGATGCCGTAGACGCCTTTTTCAATGATGTCATGGTCAACGCCGAAGATGCAGCCCTGCGACAAAACCGCCTGGGCTTGTTAAAGCTCTTGCACTCGCAGATGAACCGGGTGGCAGATCTGTCACGATTGGCCCAATGAGTCAAGTATGAACCACAAGATCATCATTCTTGACAGAGATGGAACCATCAACCGTGACAGCGACGACTACATCAAGTCACCCGAAGAATGGCAACCCTTGCCCGGGGCACTGGAAGCCATTGCACGATTGAGCCAGGCCGGCTGGCACCTAGTGATCGCCACCAACCAGTCAGGACTGGGCCGGGGTCTGTTAGATGTGGCAACTTTGAACCAGATGCATGACAAGATGAACAAGATGCTGGCAGCTGTAGGCGGGCGAATTGACGCCATTTTTTACTGCCCGCATGTGCCGCAGGACCAATGCAGTTGCAGAAAACCATTGTCTGGTTTGTTTAAACAAATCGGCGATCGCTTCAGCGCGCAACTCGATCAGGTGAATGCAGTCGGAGACACTTTGCGCGATGCGCAGGCGGCTGTGGCTGTGGGTTGCCGTACCCATCTGGTATGCACCGGCAAAAGCCAGGGCTGGAAAGGGCCTGGTTTACCGGAAGGTTTTCCACCGAACACCTTGGTGCACGAGGACCTGAGCGCATTTACCGACTGGATGCTGAGCCGGCAAATCCATGCCGAGCCGACCCACATCACCGCGAGCGATTGATGGCACTGCTTCGTTCATTGCTTCATATGCTGTGGATGCTGTTGACGGTCATACCGGTCGCCCTTGTTTTGCTTGCAGCTGCCGGTTTACGTTTCAGCGGCCCGCGGCTTTACCGTATTGCTGTTTTCTGGCTCGGATTGGCTATCAGCGCAGCCAGATACCTGCTGGGTATTCATTACAAGGTGCAAGGACGAGAACATTTGCCTGTAACCGGTCAATCGGTGGTTTTACTGGTCAAGCACCAATCCACGTATGAAACATTTTTGATGCCGGTGATCATGCCAAGTGACCTGGCTTATGTGTTCAAACGCGAGTTGCTGTATGTGCCATTTTTCGGTTGGGCCATCGCTCGTCTGGACATGGTGCATATCGACCGCCAGTTGAAGTCACAGGCTTTCAATAGAGTGGTGCAGCATGGAAGAGAACTGCTGGCGCGCGGCATCTGGGTCATCATGTTCCCAGAAGGCACACGCATCTCGCGCGGACAGGCGGGTAAGTACAAATCCGGTGGTGCCCGGCTGGCCATAGAAACCGGTGTGCCGGTCATACCGGTGGCTGTGAACTCTGGGGTTTGCTGGCCACGCAAGGCCTTTATTAAATACCCTGGAACAGTCACGGTTTCCATCGGTCCCATGATCCACAGTCAAGGACGTCAGGCGGATGAACTGATGCTCGAAGTTGAGCAGTGGATAGAGGCAGAAATGCACAGGCTGGACCCGCCGGCATATGGCTTGGACATCAGCAGGCCATGAACTCGTTTGTTCAGCTTGCACTTGATTGGCTGGATGTTCCTGCCAGGCTGCTGCCTGAAAAAACCGCTCGCACGCAAGACAAGACACCAGCCATTCAGAGTCTGACCCAAGTCCTTGACGTTGCCAGATTTCATCACCCGCGAGCCAACCGTTTTATACATTTAGGTATAGGCAGTGCCGATTACCGCTTGACCCGTAGCCGACGCAAAACCATAGGCATGAGCGTCGGGCCGGATGGGTTGGATGTCAGGGCACCGCGCTGGGCCAGCATGGGTGCGATTGAAAGTGCTTTGCACGAAAAGGGCGAATGGATTTTGCGCAAATTGCAGGAAATGCAGGAGCGCCAGAAACACATGCAAGCCAGCGTGATTGAATGGCGCGATGGTGTCAGTCTTCCATTTCTGGGAGAGCAGGTGGTGTTGCAATTAGATTCATCGCCTCTTTTCAAGGATACAGGCGCGCGGCTGGATAAAACCTTTTCTGCGGACGGCTCGGGCGCAAGCCAGATCCTGAAAGTATCGGTGGCTCAGAATGCCGACGCTTCGCAAATCAGGGATGCTGTACAAGCCTGGCTGATGCAACAGGCCAAGCAGCTTTTTTCACAAAGATTGAATCATTACGCGCCTGCGCTGGGGGTGCACTGGAAAAAACTGTCCTTAAGTAACGCCAGTACACGCTGGGGCAGCGCCGCTTCAGATGGCAGCATTCAACTGAATTGGCGTTTGGTCCATTTTAAGCTCGACATCATCGATTACGTGGTCGTTCATGAGCTCAGCCATTTGCGCGTCATGGACCACAGTCCCATGTTCTGGAAAACCGTGCGCAATGTGGTTCCCGACTATGCGCAGCGCCGGACTGAGCTCAGGGAAGAGTCATTGCCGCAGTGGGCTTGAAGCGGTAGATGTGTAAATCGTCCAGGTAGCGTTCGACCTCGTGTCCGAACCACAGGTAATGTAAATGCGCGAGCGCCTCACCGATGGCGAACGTGGTTTGATGCGCATCAAGCTTGCGGGTGAACAACACCGACATGGCTTCAAGTGCTGACAGGTGACTGGCCGCCAGTGCCGTCTTGAGTTCCTGCAAGCGTTTGTCATGGTGGTCGTTCAGCTGAGCGATACGCTGATGCAAACCGGTGAAAGGCTTGCCGTGAGAAGGCAGCGTCAGACAGTTGGCCGGCAGATGCGCGTGTTTTTTCAGCGAATGCAGGAAGAGCCGCAAAGGATCCGCCAGAGGTTCTGAATCGAACACGCTGATGTTGCTGGAAATACGGGGTAGCACCATGTCGCCGCTGATCAACACATTCAGCGCCGGAGAATGCAAGGCGATGTGTTCGGGTGCGTGTCCGTAGCCGCTGATGCAATGCCAGTCATTGGCGCCGATGCGCAAGACCTGTGTATCCATGATGCGTACAAACTGACCGGGTAAGGCCGGCACCATGTGACCGAACTGTAAACGGCGGTCACTCAAGGACTCAAACACCGCCAGATCGGTAAGTCCGTTGGCACGGAAAAAAACTTTAGCCTGCTCGCTGTGTCTTTCGTCCGAGGTGGCGACAAGGGTGCGGGCAGTGTGGTAGTCAGTGGCGCTGATGAACAATGGCACCTTCCAGCGATCGCACAACCAGTGTGCCAGGCCCAGGTGATCGGGATGCATGTGCGTGGCCAGTACACGTACAACGGGCAAGCCATCAAGTGAATGTTCAAACACTTGCTCCCAATGAGAGCGTGAATCAGGGCTGTCCAGGCAGCAGTCAACAATGCACCAGCCGTCGACACCTTCAAAATGGTCGCGCAACAGCCACAGGTTGATATGGTCAAGGGCAAATGGCAGCGACATGCGCAACCAGTAAACCCCTGCGGCCAGTTCAAGTTTTCGGCCCGTCTCGGGCAACCTGTCGCCCAGCGGGTAGTTCAATTCTTTTTCGAGCAGGTTCATCCGGATGTATTTTGCTTGATAATTGACGTTTACGTAAACGTTAATTGATTTTCCTGTCCTCATGGCGACGCAATTCACGATCCGAGATCTGGCCAAAGAATTTGATTTGACCACCCGTGCCATTCGTTTTTACGAAGACATGGGTTTGTTGCATCCCGAGCGTCTGGGGCCCGGCGGTAGGAACCGCATTTACAGTACGCGCGAACGCGCCAGATTACGTCTGACTTTGCGGGCCAAACGGCTGGGGCTGTCTTTGATGGAGGCCAAGGACATCATTGACATGTACGACAGTCCGCGTGATACCGTGCCTCAGCTGAAGAAATTCATTGCCGTGCTTGGGGACCACCGCAAGCAACTCGAGAACCAGATGCGTGAAATC
>SHXP01000075.1 GCA_009693225.1 Limnohabitans sp.
GTGATGTTGTGCTGGGCTTTCATAAGGCTGTGAATCTGATATCTTTCAATCTGGCTGAGGTGTTTGTAATTCATCGGGCAACTTCGACTTGCAGGTCAGGAAGCCTTGGATGCTAAACATCCTCAGCCTACTTAATGCGGTTAATCAACGTTGCACTTCGTACTTGAATCCGCCCGCTCTTACTTCACTCAAGCCGTCATGAAAAAAATCATCGCCCTCGCCCTGTTGCTGCTCAGTCTGAATGCCAGGGCCGAATGGCAGATGTTCCAGGAAATGGAAGACGGCACCTGGTACACCGACCCTTCCACACGTTCTGGCGACAAGCAAGTGCGGCTCTGGATTTTGTTCGACCAGCGCGAACCGGTCGGCACTTACGGCGTTCGCTCGGCCAAGACCTTGATCGAAACCGATTGCAAGGAGGGCTGGCTGCGCGAAATCTCGCTCGTAGTTTTTAATGACCAGATGGGCAAAGGTTCCATATTGCGCAATGTGTCGCCGGGCACCATGAAGATCTACCCGCAACCCGGCAGCGCTTACGAAAAAATCACGCAGTCCCTCTGCAAACGCTGAGATTTTCCAGAGCGACTTTAAAGATGGCGCAGCCCCAGTGGATCAGAGAAAACAGCGTCTATGAACTCGAACTGATGTCAGAAGAAGACATCAAAAAGAACTGTAAAAACCTCTGACACCTGCGCGACCGCTCAAAGCGGCCTATCATCGCAAGGCCCCTGCTTCACCGCCGGGGCTTTTTTCATCGCCGGTGATGCCTGCGCATCTGGGCAGGCACCGGCAGCCTGCAGACTGATGCATAGGCTTGATCGCATGACCTTGAAAAAATTTGCCCCCTGGAAAATTCAAGCCGCTGATACTTTCCGCCTGGCCGAGGTATCAACGCGGTTCCCCAAAGACTTATTCGCTGCTGATGACGCCAAGGCGCTGACAGCGCTGTTTGACAGGCTGAACAAATTGCAAACCACCTAGTACGCCGGCAAATCACGCGGCTTGCTGCTGGTCTTGCAAGGCATGGACACCGCTGGCAAGGACGGTGCGATACGCCACCTGTTCAGCCACATCAGCCCATTGGGGGTGCGTGCGCAGGCATTTGCCGCGCCGTCCGATGAAGAAAAACGCCACGACTTTTTATGACGCATACACAGCAAACTGTCTGCCAAAGGCGATATGGTTATCCTCAACCGCAGCCACTACGAAGACGTGCTGGTACCGCAGGTCAGAGGCTGGGTGAAAGCGCCAGTGCTGTAAAAAAGTCTGGAACATATCAGCAACTTCGAAGCCATGTTGCAGGACGAAGGAATCAAGGTTTTGAAGTGCTGTTTGCATATTTCCAAGGCTGAGCAAAAAAAGCGTCTACAGGCACGACTCGACGATCCGCAAAAACAATGGAAGCTTCAAGCCTCGGATTTTGAAGACCGCAAGTTGTGGAGCACCTCTATACGCACTTACCAGCAAACGCTGGCGGCCACCAGCACACGGGACGCGCCCTGGTACATTGTTCCGGCGGATGACAAATCCGACCGCGACCGTTTTCTGGCCGAACTGCTGGTCGCGACCATGGAAAGCATGAATTTAAAAATGCCGCAACCGTCGATAAAGCCGGGCGGCTTCAAGCTTCTTTAAGTAATAGCACCAACACAGCTATTGCACCGATGGCCGTCCAGATGCCTTTGTTATTTGCCATGATGAATTTCAAGACTCGGTCTTCCATGCTGGGCGGACGTGGTTTTTCTTCTGACATCAGTTGGCTCTCGCCACCCAGACGGTAGCACCCTCTGGCCCGTAGTTTTCAATATGCGCAATATTTCGTGCCAGACGGAACGGGTCGCCGGCCTTGAGCGTGATGATCTTCTCGCCAACCGTCAGCTTGAATTCGCCGCGTACCACCAGGGCACTGACATCGAAGGGGTGGGTGTGCGTATCGACCACGCGGTTCGGTTCCCATTCGCGCACCAGCACTTCGTCGAAACCTTCCTCGATGGATACAGAGGTGAATTCTTCAAAAGTTGTTGTTATGTTGGAGTGTCTTTCACAGGTTCAGGATTTCCAGTCAAGCATCATCTTCAGGCACAGCGGATCTGAAAAAGCCACTTGGTAAGCCTGTTTGGCCTGAGCGAGTTTATACGTATGGGTGATCATGCCATCAAGCGATAACTCTGCGGTCTCGACCATGCGGGTAACGGCCAGCAGATCGTGTTTTTTCCATTGCGCGGCGGCGCGAATCTGCGCTTCGCGCATGAAGGCCGGGGCGAAAGCAAAGCTCAAATCCTGTTTGTAAAAACCGGCCAGTACCACCTCGCCGCCAGGGGCCAGACGCATGATCAGGCTGTTGAGCAGACTGCTGTCGCCGCTGACGTCGTAAACGGCTTTGTAGTCTTTGCGGGGATCTTCGTCCGGATGAATCACGTTGTAGCCCTCGACACCGCTTTGCCGCAAAGCCTGCGTTTCCCAGACCACGGGAGCCGGTCCGCCCAGCGCCACCGTGATGCGTGCCAGCAAGCGGCCCATTACACCGTGGCCGATGATCAGGTCGGGCAACACCATGGGCTTACGCTCGCCGCCCAGCACAATCGCGTGGTAACAGGTGGCGGCCAGCGCCAGCAGCACCGCTTTGGGGCCGAGTTCCGGCGACACTTTGACCGCGCGGTCGTGCACCACGATAAGGCGCGAACCGGCACCGCCGAAAATATTGCGCACGCCTTGGAACGTGTAGGAACCGGGGACGAAAACATGGTCGCCGACTTGCAGCGACGAGCCCGGGTTCACTTTGCTGACCACGCCCACCGTTTCATAGCCGGGCACCAGCGGGTAGCCCAGCCCCGGGAACGGCGGCATGCTTCCGTCCCACAGCAGGCGATCGGTGCCGGTGCTGATGCCGCTGAAGCTCACGTCAACTTCGATGTCGTTGGCTTCAAAAGCCTTGACCTCCAGCGTCTTGATGCTGAGTTGTTGCGGGGCGTCGAAAACAATCGCTTGGGCGGTGTTCATGGCCAGAGGATAACCGCAGATGCGCGGCTTGCATCAGCGTGCCAACCCGCAAGCGCCGCCCGCCCATTCAACGCCTGAATACAAGCAGTGTTCAGTGCGAAACGCTGCCGCCAGGCCGCTGAAACACCGATACCGCCAGCGCCAGCCAGCCCAGCACAAAGGCCATGCCGCCGTAGGGCGTGAGCGGCCTGAACAGCTCCACGCCCGCCAGCTGGCGGATTTCAATATTGAAGCTGAAAGCTGTAATACCGGCCACAAAACAGGCTGCTGCCAGACCGCTGCTCAGGCTCAAGCCGCTGTGCCGCGTCATCCACGCTGTCAGCAACAAGGCCAGCGCGTGAAACTGCTGCATTTGCACTGCAGATTGCAAAGAACGCAAGGCGGCTTCGTCCAGCCCGGGCTGGTGCGCCACATACGCCGCCGTCAATACCGGCAAAGCCGCTGTCACGCAGGCAAAAACAAACAGCCCTAAAATAGCGATTTTCATGAGTCAATTACCCGTCGAGGAAGTTATGATCTTCTCTATGAACATCAGCCACACACTTTATCGCGTGATTCAGACAATCAGCCTGAGTTACATGTTACTTGGCGCAAGTCTGGCCGGATTCTCTCCTTCTGCCACCGCTGACAGCGGCAACCCTCTTCAAGCCCTGCCGGCCGGCCAATGGAATGCCGACAAGGCGCGCCATTTGCTGGAACGCGCCGGCTTCGGCGGCACACCGCAAGAGGTGGCGCAATTCGCCCGCATGACGCCCGGGCAGGCAGTCAAAACCCTGGTGCGCTACCAAAATATCCCCGACAGCTTCACGCGGTTCGACGACTCGGGCTCGCACGACGACGGCCTCGAGCCCTTCGCCAGTTCACGCCCGGCCGCCACCGATCTGGCCAAGGCCAGCGGCGAATCGCTGGGTGTCAAAGTCAAACCGGCCGGTAACCGCCGGGTGCAACAAGTGGCAGATCGCTATTTGTACTGGCTGCGCGCCTCGCGGCTGGAAACGCACCGCCTGGGCTACTGGTGGGCCAACCGCATGCTGAGCACGCCGCGTCCTTTGCAGGAAAAACTCACGCTGTTCTGGCACGGCCACTTCGCCACCAGTGAAGAAAAAGTGCACGACTACCGCAAGCTGCTGATTCAAAACGAAACCATGCGCCTGCACGCCAACGGCAAATTCCGTGACCTGCTGGTTGCGGTGGCCAAAGACCCGGCCATGCTGGCGTTTCTGGACGCAGGCGTGAACGTCAAAGGCGCACCGAATGAAAACTTCGCGCGCGAAATCATGGAGCTGTTCACCATGGGCGTGGGCAACTACAGCGAGACCGACATCAAGGAAGCAGCACGCGCCTTCACCGGTTGGAATTTCGACAAGCTGAAGTTTGTGGTCAACCCGACCCAGCACGATGACAGCCTGAAAACCGTGCTCGGTCGCAGCGGCCGCTTTGACGGCGAGCTAGTCATAGACATACTGCTGGCGCAACCGACCGCCGCCGACTTCATCGCCGCCAAGCTGTATCGCTATTTCGTTCGCGAAGACCTGCCCCCCGAATTGAAAACTCAGCTCGGGCGCGTACTGCGCGACTCTGACTATGACATCGCCGTATTCATGGAAACGCTGCTGCTGTCGCAAGACTTTTACAGTCCGGCGTCGACCGCCACGCGCATCAAACCGCCGGTCGAGTTGCTAATTTCCACTTATAAAAAAATGGAACTCAAGACCGTGCCCGGCATCCCCGACTTCAACGAGCAAACCGAAATGCTGGGCCAGAAACTGTTTTACCCGCCCAACGTCGCCGGTTGGGCGAACGGACGCAGCTGGATCACACCGGGCTTATTGCTGGCGCGCGGCAATGTCATTTACGACACTGTCTACCCGCCTATCAATTTCATTGCGCCTGACCGCGCGCCCAACGGTCTGTATCAGATCCTGCCGGTGGCAGATAAGTTAGCCCAAGGCATGGACGTGACCACCGCCACCTTGCCCGAGGGCAAAACCATGGGCGAGATGTCCATGTCCATGCAAACCGACCGCGACGAGGACTTCAACACCCGCCTGGCCAGCTACCACGCCTGGCGCAAAGCCATTGAAAAAGTCAAGCCCATACCGCGCGAAACGGTGCAGCTGAACCTGTCGCAACTCTTGCGTCACGCGCATTGCACCACCACCGCGCAAGCGGTCGACCATTTGTTGCTGCGCTTTGTCTCGGTACCCGTGTCAGACGCGGTGAAGCAAAAACTCACCGCCTTGATCAGCGACGACCTAGGCACCACCGATTTGAAACTGGCCGACAGCTACATGGAAGACGCCATGCGCAACCTGTTGCACGTCATCCTGTCCCTGCCTGCCTATCAACTGGGATAAGACATGAACCATTCCAACCTGTCACGACGCCAACTGCTGCATGCGCTCAGCGCCATGAGCCTGAGCACCGCCCTGCCCCTGAACGCCCGCGCCAAACCCGCTGATGACAACCGCATCCTGGTGGTGGTCGAACTCACCGGCGCCAACGACGGTTTCAACACCCTGGTGCCTTACGGCGACGACAACTACTACAAACTGCGGCCTAACCTGGGCATACGCGCCAACAAGCTGCGCAAGATTGACGATATGCACGGCTTCAGCCCCGGCATGGCAGGATTTGAGCGTTTGTACAAAAACGGCCAGATGGCGGTGGTGCACGGCTGCGGCTACGACAACCCTTCATACTCGCATTTCACCTCGGCGGCCTACTGGCACACCGGTGCGCCTAACGGCGGCGAGCCCTACGGATGGCTGGGCCGGCTGGCCGACGCCATCGACCCGCAACTGACGCCGAATTTCCTGATCAACATCGACGAACGCCAGTCGCTGGCGGTGCGCGCCGCGCGCCACGTGCCGGTGGTGTTTGACGACCCCGAGCGCTTCGGCCGCAAAGGTCTGTACCAAAGCCGCGCCTTGCTGGACAAAGGCACAGGCGACACGGCAGACAGCGGCAACGCCTCTGAGCAGTTTCTGGAAGACGTCGCGCAAAGCGCGCGCCAGGCCTCGGTGCAAGTGCGCCAGTCCTGGAACAACTACAAAACGCCCATCGATTACGGCATTTTGTCCATGGACCTGCCCAAGGTCGCGGCCATGATCCACGCGCGTCTGCCCAGCCGCATCTACCACACCGCTTACCGGCACAACGCGTTTGACACGCATGTACACCAGGGCGAATTGCACCAGCGACTGCTGACCTATGTGTCCGACGGCATCGCCGGTTTCATGCAGGACTTGAAGCGCATAGGCCGCGACAAAGACGTGACGCTGATGGTGTATTCCGAGTTCGGGCGCCGCCCCGCCGAGAACACCAGTCTGGGCACCGACCACGGCACCGCCAACCATGTGTACCTGATCGGCCAGCCGGTCAAGGGCGGGCATTACGGCCAGGCGCCCGACTTCACCCGCTTGAACGCCGAAGGCAATGTCTACCCCACCGTCGACTTCCGGCGGGTGTACGCCACCGTCATGCAGCAATGGATGGGGGCGGACAGCGCCGCGTTGCTGAATGGCAAGTTTGAAACGCTGCCGGTGTTTTCTTCCTGAAGCCCCCCACCCAGTGACCCGCAAGCGCTGCACTAGACAAAAAAACCCGCCAGTGTGACCCGGCGGGTTTCAGTCAAAGCCAGAAAAACTTACTTGCTGTTCTTTTGGATGAAATCCGCCATGCGTTGCAAACCGACCTTTATGGCATCGTCAGACGCGGCGTAGCTGAAACGTATGTGCTGGCCGTCGCCTTCGACGCGCGGACCGAAGTGAATATCCGCCAGCACCGCCACACCGGCTTCTAGCAGCAGCCGCTTGCGGAAGACTTCCGAATCCGCGCAACCGGTCAGGCGGCAGGCCTCGGTCACGTTCGGCCAGGCGTAAAACGCGCCGCCCTGGGTTTTGCAGGTCACGCCCGGCAGTTGGTTCAGCAAACCGACGATCAGGTTGCGGCGGCTGAGGAACACATCGCGCATGTGGTTGGCGGCGTCCTGCGGCCCGTTCAAAGCTTCCACCCCTGCCCATTGCGTGATGTGCGAGGCGCAGGACTCGGTGTTGGTGATCCAAGTGGTGAAATACGGTGCCAACTTTTTGTTGGCGCAAAAGCCCAGGCGCCAGCCGGTCATGGCCCAGGTTTTGGAGCAGCCGTCGGAAAGGATGGTGCGCTCCTGCATGCCGGGCAAAGAGGCGATGGAATTGAACTCGCCGTCATACACCAGCTGGCCGTAGATTTCATCGGCGAACACCCAGATTTGAGGGTGCTTGTGTAGTATGTCGGCGATAGCCTGCAAATCGGCTTTGGTGAGAATGCCGCCTGTCGGGTTTTGCGGTGAGTTCAGGATCAGCAACTTGGTGCGCGGCGTGATCTTGGCGGCCAGCTCCTGCGGGTCGAAGCTGAAGTTGCGGTCTTCGCGCAAATAAATCGGCACGCCGACGGCGCCGTTGGCTTTGATCTGCGATTCGTAAATCGGGAAACCCGGCACCGGGTAAATCACCTCGTCGCCGGCGCCGAAATCGGTTACTGACTGAATGGTGTAGCCGATGAACGGCTTGGCACCTGCGCCGACCACCACGTCGTCGGCGTCCACATGTATGCCCCGGGTGCGCGCAAAGTAAGCCGCTGCCGCCTGACGCAACTCCAGGATACCGGCCGAGGGCGTGTAACCGTGCTTGCCCTGGGTGATGGCCTTGATACCGGCTTGCTGAATATGCTCAGGCGTGGGGAAGTCGGGCTGGCCGATGCAAAAGGAAATGATGTCATGACCTTCCCGGATCAGCTTGTTCACCTCAGCCAGCACCACGAAAGCGTTTTCGGTGCCCAGACCCAAAGCGCGTTGACTCAGTTGCGTCATGGCTTAAACCCCTTCGATGATGCGAATGTCGCGCACTACGGCGTTATTGCCCAGCGCTCTCATCGCCTCCTGGTAACCGGGGCTGTCGTAAGCGGCCAGCGCGGCTTGCAGACTGTCAAACTGAATCAGCACGGTGCGCTGCATCTTGCCGCTTTCCTTGGCGGCGGCGGGCATGCCGCGCGCCAGAAACGTGCCGCCGGCGCCGGTCAAGGAAGGCAGCGCCAATTTGGCGTAGGCTGCCAGCGCGTCCTGGTCGTGGATCTCGTGGTAGGCGCTGATGAGGTAGGCCTTGGGCATGGTGTTCTCCTGAGTTATTTTTTGACAAAGCCTGAGTGTAGACGCGCTAAAAAAAGCCGGGCCCGCAGGCCCGGCTCAGGCAGTCAAAGGCGCGACTATGCCAGCGACTGGTAGACCGCGGTCTCGAAGTCATAGAACAAGGGCAGTGCCTTGACATCGGCAAACGGCAGGATTTGCGTGGCAAACACGCCACCCACGCCTTTGCTGCGGTCTATCCAGTAGTAGCTGTTGGCCAGACCGGCCCAGGCCAGACTGCCCTTGGAGCAGCCGGTCGGAGCTTTCTCTTCGTTGGTCATGAATGACAGGCCCCAGCCCTTGGGCATGCCGGGGAAGAACTCGGCGTCGTTGGAAGCGCCCTGCCCGGCCGGTTTGAGCATGGTCACGCGAATCTTGCCCATGGCGTTTCTGAACATCAGCTCGACCGTGGACTTTTTGAGCACACGGTTGCCGTTGCCCTTGCCGTCATTCAGAATCATTTGCACGAATTTCAGGTAGTCGCCGACGGTGGAGTACATGCCGCCGCCCATCTCGAACTCGGGCTCCTGCGGGATTTCAAAGTCGATGGGCACCAGTCCATCCGGTGTGTGGGCGTGCATACGCGACAGGCGCTCGCGCATGTCGGTGCTGATCTTGAACGCCGAGTTGTTCATGCCCAGCGGCGCCAGCAGGTTGTCTTGCAGGTACTGGCCCAGCTTCTGGCCGGTGACTGCCTCGACCATCTTGCCGGCAAAGTCGATGCCGGTGCCGTACTCCCAACGCTCACCCGGATCGAACACCATGGGCGTGGTCAGCGCGGCGTTCTGGCAGGAAATGATGCCGGGGATGTTTTTCACCTTCATGTACTGGCCGATTTGCGGATTCCAGATGTCATAGGAAAAGCCCGAGGTGTGGGTCAGCAAGTGGCGCAGCGTGACCTGGCGCTTGGGCGGCCGGGTAATGGGCTCGCCATTGCTGTCAAAGCCTGTCAGCACCTTGGATTCCTTGAGCTGCGGCAGGATTTTGGCGGCCGGGGTGTCCAGGTGCAGCTTGCCGCGCTCGACCTGCTGCATGGCGGCCGCGCCGGTCAAGGCCTTGGTCATGGACGCGATCCAGACGATGGTGTCGGGCGTCATCGGGTTGTCTGCCCCCATTTGCCGCGTGCCGAAACCGCCTTCATAAATGGTGCCGCTGCGGCTGGTGGCCAT
>SHXP01000076.1 GCA_009693225.1 Limnohabitans sp.
AAATGGCGAAACCTCAGGATAGTGGACTCATCGGGCAACCGGGTAGCACCTGCATCCAGTTGCGCGAATTCGCGCTACAGCGCCATGTCATGCAAGGCCTCTTCCATGGCCGGGTCACTCAGTCCAAACCACTGTTGCATGAAATGAATGCGTAGCATGGTGGACAAGGGGAACGGGGGCCTGCCAGTGTTGCTGAGCGGCGCAAAGGGCTGAATGAGCGAAACCAATTCTGTCCACGGCACAACCAGGTTCATCTCCTCCAAAAACTAACGCTTTCGAGTACGTTTGGTGACCAATTCAAATCCGGTGTTAGCAAAGGTGGTTTGTTTCATCTACCTATAACGCTTGAGTCAGGCCTGTGGATGACTTATGCAGTGACTTTTGCAGAGAATCTCTATATTAAAATTCCGCAGAAAAAACTGATGCAGCTTGGCCTCGATTTAGATGCCGTGCTGGCACAACTCGGTGAACAAAATGCGGTCGAAAGTGCAGGTGCCTTGCAAACGCCGCAAGATGTAATTCAGATCCGTGTAGCAGGCCAGTTCGAAGCGGTGTCCAGATTGCGTGCCATGCCTATACGCGGCTCATCAGGCCAGCAATTGCGTTTAAGCGATATCGGCACCATTACCTGAGGCTATGCCGACCCGCCCGGTGTCAAGGTGCGTTTTCAGGGGCAGCAAGTCGTTGCACTGGGCGTATCCATGACAAAGGGCGGTGACATCATCAGACTTGGACATGAACTTGAGCAGGCGACAGAAAAGTTGCAGTCAGCTCTGCCCGCAGGTGTCAGGCTTGGCAATGTGCAAAACCAGCCACAGGCGGTGAGCCGTTCGGTCGGCGAATTCATCGGTTTGATAGAAGCCGTGATGATTGTGTTGATCGTCAGTTTCGTGTCGCTGGGTTGGCACAAAGGGGGGCGCTTCGGCGGGTACATAGACATGCGCCCGGGTTTGGTGATTGGTATCACTATTCCGCTAGTGCTTGCCATGACTTTTTGGGGAATGTATTACCTTGGCGTAGGTTTGCACAAAATATCGCTGGGCTCGCTCATCATTTCTCTGGGATTGCTGGTGGACGATGCCATCATCGCGGTTGAGATGATGGTGCGCAAAATGGAAGAGGGCTTTGACAAAGTGTGCGCCGCCACTTTCTCTTACGAAGTCACCGCCATGCCCATGCTGACCGGCACCTTGATCACTGCCGCAGGTTTTTTGCCTATAGGGCTGGCCAAGTCGGTCACCGGCGAGTACACCTTTGCGATTTTTGCTATGACAGTCCTGGCATTGTTGCTGAGTTGGTGGGTTTCGGTGTTTTTTGTACCCCTGCTGGGTGTCTGGTTGTTAAAAATCAAGCCGCAAACCGTCGCTAACCATTCACAGGAATTATTTGATTCGGTTTTTTACAACGCATTCAGACGACTGGTTAACGCGTGTGTCAAACGCCGTTGGATCACCATTGCGCTCACGCTTTTGATATTCGCAGCAGGTATTTTCGGCGTGGGCAAAGTACAGCAACAGTTTTTCCCGGGCTCAAGTCGCCCGGAAATCATGATGGAAATCTTGTTTCCTTAAGGTACCTCTATGCAGGCCAATGAAGCGCTTACCAGACAGATTGAAAAAAGAATGATGGCGCTCAAAGGTGTGAACTCAGTCAGCGTCTGGATAGGCTCGGGTGTGCCGCGCTTTTACCTTCCGCTGGACCAGGTATTGCCGCAATCCAATGTGTCGCAATTCATCATCATGCCTGTGGATTTGGACACGCGTGAATCACTGCGCATGGCTTTGCCGGCTTTGATGGCAAAAGAATTTCCAGAGGTCAGTGTTAGGGTCAAGTTGTTTTACCCAACGGCCCGCCGGTGGCCTACCCGGTTCAATTCCGTGTCTCAGGACCTGATCCGCTGGTATTGCGGCAACGCGCCGACGAGGTCAAAGCCGCCATGCGGGAGAACAGCAATACACGCCAGGTGAATGACAACTGGAACGAATCCGTCAAAGTGCTTCGTTTCGAAGTGGACCATGACAAGGCCCGTGTGCTTGGCGTGACCAGCCAGTCGATAGCCCGGGCATTGCGCGTGTTGTTGAGCGGCAGTACTGTGGGCCAATACCGTGAAGGCGATAAATTGATCGATATTGTGTTGCGCCAGCCATTGAGCAAACGCCAGATCTTGTCTGATCTCGGCAATGCCTATGTTCCGACCGCAAGCGGCAAAGCGGTGCCGCCGCTGCAAATTGCAAAACCCGTGTTTGACTGGGAGCCCGGCGTGATGTGGCGTCTCAACCGCGATTACGCCATCACCGCACAATGCGACATCACAGAGGGTTTGCAGGGCGCAACTGTCACCGGACAGCTCTTGCCTGCCATGAAGGCTTTGCAGGCCAAATGGGCGCAACAAGGCTGGTCGGCGTACACCATCAGCGTGTCCGGTGCGGTCGAGGAAAGCGCAAAGGGTTCGTCCTCTATTGCCGCCGGTCTGCCGCTGATGCTGTTTGTCATCTTTACATTGCTGATGGTCCAATTGCAAAGCTTCAGCCGAGCCGTGCAGGTGTTTCTGACCGGCCCCATGGGCATTGCCGGTGTCGCCATGGCATTGCTGGTGCTCAACCGGCCGTTCGGCTTTGTTGCCTTGCTGGGCGTGATTGCGCTCATGGGCATGATTCAACGCAATTCGGTGATTCTCATTGATCAGATTGAGCAGGACCGGGCCAGCGGTGTACCTGCCTGGGACGCGATAGTGGAGTCAGCTGTACGGCGTTCACGACCGATTGTGCTGACTGCCGCTGCCCCTGTGCTGGCGATGATCCCCCTGTCGCGCAGCGTTTTCTGGGGTCCCATGGCAGTGGCGATCATGGGAGGCTTGATTGTTGCCACCGTACTGATTTTGTTGTCCTTGCCGGCCATGTACGCCGCCTGGTTCAGGGTCAGACGCTGATGTAAGAATTGCTCTGTGAAGCGGGTTAGAATTTATATTTTACCGATTTTGAACGGGCGGTCCGTTAGCGCAGACCGCCTTTTGCTTTTTTCCTGGCCCGCGCGGGTGGCGAAATTGGTAGACGCACCAGGTTTAGGTCCTGACGCCAGCAATGGTGTGGGGGTTCGAGTCCCCCCCCGCGCACCAAAGCGTTCACTGTCTGACGCGTATTGATTCATTTTGGAGAAGCCTGATGGCCGTTACTGTAGAAACCCTTGAAAAGCTCGAACGCAAAATCACTTTGACTTTGCCGACCTCCGTCATTCAAAACGAGGTGAACACCCGTCTCAAGCGCCTGGCCCGTCAGATCAAGGTCGACGGTTTCCGTCCGGGCAAAGTGCCGATGAATATCGTGGCTCAGCGCTACGGCTATTCCGTTCATTACGAAGTAATGAACGACAAGGTCGGCGAGGCTTTCAGCGTTGCGGCCAACGAAGCCCAGCTGCGCGTCGCCGGACAACCCCGCATCAGCGAAAAAGAGCAGACTTCAGACACAGAAATGGCCTTCGATGCTAATTTTGAGGTCTATCCCGAGGTTGTGATCAAAGACATGAGTCAGGTCGAGGTCGAAATCCTCAATGCCGAAGTCACCGATGCCGCCATTGACAAGACCATCGATATTCTGCGCAAGCAAAAACGCACATTTGCCCAGCGTTCGGCGGATTCTTCGGCAGCCAAAGACGACCGTGTCACGGTTGACTTCATCGGCAAGATTGACGGTGAACCTTTTGACGGCGGCCGTGCCGAAGATTTTCAGTTCATCGTCGGTGAAGGCCAGATGCTCAAGGAATTTGAAGAGGCCGTGGTCGGTATAAAGCTCGGCGAGAGCAAAACTTTCCCGCTGCATTTCCCCGAAGACTACCAGGGCCGTGAAGTCGCAGGCAAAACCGCTGACTTCATGGTCACCTTGAAAAAGCTCGAAGCCAGTCACCTGCCTGAAGTCACCGACGACCTGGCCAAATCACTCAGGGTGTCCAACCCCTCGGTGGAAGGTTTGCGCGCTGATATCCGTCAAAACCTGGAGCGCGAAGTCAAATTCCGCTTACTCGGGCGCAACAAGCAGGCCGCTTTGGATGCTTTGGTGGCTCATGCAGAACTGGATTTGCCCAACTCTATCGTTCAATCTGAACTTGACCGCATGGTTGAAGCTGCCCGCCAGGACTTGAAACAACGCGGCATCAAGGACGCCGACAAAGCCCCCATTCCCGATGACGTCTTCCTTCCGCAGGCCGAACGCCGGGTGCGCATGGGCCTGGTGGTCTCTGAGGTGGTGCGTATCCACAATCTGAGCCCCACCCCTGAACAAATCCAGGCGCATATTGAAGAACTGGCTGCCAGCTATGAAAAACCGGCTGAAGTGACGCGCTGGTACTACAGCGATAACCGCCGCATGGCCGAGGTCGAGGCTATTGTGATTGAGAACAATGTCACCAACTATGTGTTGTCGCTGGTCAAGGCCAAGGACAAACTTATCAGCTTTAACGAATTGTTGGGCCAGGCCTAATCCTGGACAGGAGAGATTTCATGAGCGCATTAGACATTCAAGCCCTGGGCATGGTCCCGATTGTGATCGAACAAAGCGGCCGGGGCGAGCGCGCTTACGACATTTATTCGCGCTTGTTGCGCGAACGCGTCATTTTTCTGGTCGGCCCGGTCAACGACCACACCGCCAACCTGGTGGTGGCGCAGTTGTTGTTTCTCGAGAGCGAAAACCCGGACAAGGACATTTCTCTGTACATCAACTCTCCTGGGGGCTCGGTCAGTGCCGGCATGGCGATTTTTGACACCATGAACTTCATCAAGCCTCAGGTGTCCACCTTGTGCACCGGCATGGCCGCCAGCATGGGCGCATTTTTGCTGGCCGCCGGCGCCAAAGGCAAGCGTTTCAGCCTGCCCAACTCCAAGGTCATGATTCACCAGCCGCTGGGCGGCACCCAGGGCCAGGCGACGGAAATCGAGATCGCTGCTCGTGAAATCCTCAAAACCCGCGAGCGCCTGAACCAGTTGCTGGCCGAGGCCACCGGACAGCCTTTATCCCGGATTGAGCAGGACACCGAACGCGATTACTACCTGACAGCAGAGGAAGCCAAGGCCTATGGCCTGGTTGACGACGTGATCTCCAAGCGCCCTTGATCCTGCGTCAGTTCCTTTCCCCTCAAAACCTCCGTCGCGGGACGCGCTACGGATTTGAGTATCATTCAAGCGTCATCACCTTCTGAGCACTGAATGCCCGAAAAAAAAGGTACCTCCAGCGAAAAGACCCTCTACTGCTCTTTTTGCGGTAAAAGTCAGCATGAAGTCAAAAAACTGATTGCGGGACCTTCTGTGTTTATCTGCGACGAATGCATTGACTTGTGCAATGACATCATCCGCGACGAACTGCCCGCCAGTACCGTGCGCGAAGGCCGGGGGGACCTGCCTACCCCGATAGAAATCAAGACCAACCTCGACAACTACGTCATCGGCCAGGAGCCGGCCAAGCGTGCACTGTCGGTTGCTGTGTACAACCATTACAAGCGTTTGCAGCACAAGCAGGACGCTAAAAAAGACGATGTTGAGCTGTCAAAGAGCAACATCCTGCTGATCGGCCCGACCGGTTCCGGCAAGACCCTGCTGGCGCAAACGCTGGCGCGCATGCTGAATGTGCCCTTTGTCATGGCTGACGCCACCACGCTGACAGAAGCCGGTTATGTCGGCGAGGATGTGGAAAACATCATTCAGAAGTTGCTGCAAAACTGCAATTACGATGTGGAGCGCGCCCAGCGCGGCATTGCCTATATCGATGAGATCGACAAGATTTCCCGTAAGTCCGACAACCCGTCCATCACCCGCGATGTCTCGGGCGAGGGTGTGCAACAGGCTTTGCTCAAACTCATCGAAGGCACCATGGCCAGCGTGCCGCCGCAAGGCGGTCGCAAGCACCCCAATCAGGATTTCCTGCAGGTTGACACCACCAATATTCTTTTCATTTGCGGCGGTGCGTTTGCTGGCCTGGAAAAAGTCATTGAAAACCGCACAGAGCGCTCCGGTATCGGCTTCAGCGCCGTGGTCAAGACCAAAAAAGAGCGCAGCCTGACCGAAATGTTCAGCCAGGTTGAGCCTGAAGATTTGATCAAGTTCGGTATGATTCCCGAGCTGGTCGGCCGCCTGCCGGTGGTCACCACCCTCAGCGAATTGACCGAAGACGCGCTGGTTCAAATCCTGACCGAACCGAAAAACGCGCTGGTCAAGCAGTACGGCAAATTGTTTGCCATGGAGGGCGTCGAACTCGAAATCCGTCCCTCCGCGCTCACAGCGATTGCCAAAAAGGCGCTGGACCGCAAAACTGGTGCGCGCGGATTGCGTTCCATCATTGAACAATCGCTGATTGACACCATGTTTGAATTGCCAAACAGCAGCAATGTGGAAAAAGTGGTGGTTGAAGAATCCACTGTTGAAGAAAATAAACCCCCTTTGCTGGTGTACCGAGAGGTCGCCAAAAAGGCTTAATTTCTTAACGGGCTGGTGAGTATCCAGCCCATTTTTTTGATTGGAAGTTTGACCATGTCCGGACAAACCCCCTTGCCCTCTGAGCCGATTGACCTGCCGATGCTGCCTTTGCGCGACGTGGTGGTGTTCCCGCACATGGTCATACCCTTGTTCGTCGGCAGACCTAAAAGCATCAAAGCGCTGGAAACCGCCATGGGCGCAGACCGCAGCATCATGCTGGTGGCGCAAAAAACCGCCGCCAAGGATGAGCCGGCTGTCGGCGACATGTTTCAGGTCGGTTGCGTTTCGACCATTTTGCAAATGCTCAAGTTACCTGACGGCACGGTCAAGGTGCTGGTTGAAGGACAGCAACGCGCCATGGTCAACCGTATCGAAGACGGCCCCTTGCACTTTGTCTGTAACCTGACCCCGGTGACACTGTCTGCTTCTAATGAAACAGACACTGAGGTAGAGGCCTTGCGCCGCGCGGTCATGCAGCAGTTTGACCATTATGTGAAGTTGAACAAAAAAATTCCACCCGAGATTCTGATTTCGATTGCCAGCATCGACGACCCCGGTCGTCTGGCTGATACCATCGCCGCGCATTTGCCGCTGAAGCTGGAAAACAAGCAGGCAGTGCTGGATTTGCCTGAGGTCAAGGCGCGCCTGGACAATCTGTTTACCCAGCTCGAGCGCGAAGTCGATATCTTGAATGTGGACAAGCGCATTCGCGGTCGTGTCAGACGTCAGATGGAAAAAAATCAGCGCGATTTTTATTTGAACGAACAGGTCAAAGCGATTCAAAAAGAACTCGGTGAAGGCGAAGAGGGCGCTGACATTGAAGAGATCGAGAAAAAGATCAAGGCTGCGCGCATGCCGCCCGAAGCACGCAAAAAGTCCGAAGCCGAATTGAAGAAATTGAAATTGATGTCACCCATGTCTGCCGAAGCAACCGTGGTGCGCAATTACATCGATGTCATGGCGAATCTGCCCTGGAGCAAAAAAACCAAGATCAGACACGATTTGATGAATGCCGAAGCGGTGCTGAACGAAGACCATTTCGGTCTTGAAAAAGTCAAGGACCGCATTCTGGAATATTTGGCAGTGCAACAACGTGTGGACAAAGTCAAAGCACCTATTCTTTGCCTGGTCGGCCCGCCCGGTGTCGGTAAAACGTCTCTGGGTCAATCGATTGCCAAAGCCACCGGCCGCAAATACGTGCGCATGGCGCTGGGCGGCATGCGTGACGAGGCGGAAATCCGCGGTCACCGGCGTACGTACATCGGCGCGCTGCCGGGTAAGGTGATGCAAAACCTGACCAAGGTCAGCACCCGCAATCCGCTGTTTCTGCTGGATGAAATCGACAAGCTCGGTTCGGATTTCCGGGGTGACCCGTCTAGCGCTTTGCTTGAGGTGCTCGACCCGGAACAGAACAACACCTTTAACGACCATTACGTCGAGGTGGATTTCGATCTGAGCGATGTGATGTTTGTGGCGACCTCCAATTCCATGAATATTCCGCCGGCTTTGCTCGACCGTATGGAAGTCATCCGTTTGTCGGGTTACACCGAGGACGAAAAAATCAACATCGCTTTGCGCTACCTGATCCCCAAGCAGTTGAAGAACAACGGCATCAAGGAAGATGAACTGCTGATCGAAGAATCAGCGGTGCGCGACATCGTGCGCTATTACACGCGTGAGGCCGGTGTGCGTTCGCTGGAGAGGGAAATTTCCAAGATCTGCCGCAAAGTGGTCAAGGCGCTGCTGTTGAAGTCTCTCACGCCTTTAGTCAAGGTCAATGCAGAAAACCTCAACGATTACCTAAGCGTACGCAAATACACCTACGGGCGCGCCGAACAGCAAAACCAGGTGGGGCAGGTCGTTGGGCTGGCCTGGACAGAAGTCGGTGGCGATTTGCTCACCATCGAGGCCGCCACCATGTCTGGTAAAGGCACTATCACGCGTACCGGCTCTCTGGGCGATGTCATGAAAGAGTCTGTCGAGGCCGCACGCACCGTGGTGCGCAGCCGGGCGCTGGCGCTGGGCATCAAGCCCTCGTCGTTTGAAAAAACCGATATACACATTCACGTGCCTGACGGTGCAACCCCCAAGGACGGACCGAGTGCGGGAGCAGCCATGACCCTGGCCATTGTGTCTGCACTCACCGGTATCCCGGTGCGCAGCGACGTGGCCATGACCGGTGAAATCACCTTGCGCGGTGAGGTCACCGCCATCGGTGGCTTGAAAGAAAAGCTGCTGGCGGCATTGCGCGGCGGGATCAAAACCGTGTTGATCCCCGAGGAAAATATCAAGGATTTGCAGGAAATACCGGACAACGTCAAAGCCAATCTTGAAATTGTGCCGGTGCGATGGCTTGACAAGGTACTGGAAATCGCGCTCGAGCATATGCCAACACCTATCCCTGAGGAAGAGACCGAAGTGCCGGTGGCGGTCAAGGTCGAGGATGTGCCTGCGGTGGCTGTGAAACATTGACGGTTTCTGGCTGGCAAAGCAAGTCTTTTTAGGCTATACTTTTCCCCTCATGCGGGAGTAGCTCAGTTGGTAGAGCGCAACCTTGCCAAGGTTGAGGTCGCGAGTTCGAGACTCGTCTCCCGCTCCACATATAAAAAGGGAAGCACCCGCTTCCCTTTTTTCTCGATAACGGCGCGATAGCAAAGCGGTTATGCACCGGATTGCAAATCCGTGTAGGTCGGTTCGACTCCGGCTCGCGCCTCCA
>SHXP01000077.1 GCA_009693225.1 Limnohabitans sp.
GCCACCAAGCCCACATTGGCGCTCTCCGGCGGCAACAACCTCGCCACCACCCTGTTCCTGAATGCTTCTCCGTACCGTGCCATCTTTCATCCTTATCGCCCCCGAGTTCAAGATCATATCGAGGCGACAACTATTCTGACGCGGGGGGGTAGGTCATGAGCAACTTCGAATGCCAGGTCAAGAAGCCTTGAATGCTAAACATCCTCAGCCACCCAACCATCAGTTAATCAAAGTTGCACTTCGTGCTTGAATCCGCCTGGTGAAGATTTGCTATCCAAAAACTTTTATAAACTGAGTTTTTCAGACCTTCCCTAAGCAAAGTCTGCTTTTAGATGCCAGCGCGGCTGCGCTGCTACAGCCCGGGCAGTTCTGAAGACCAGTCCGTCAGGCGCTTATGCGCCGGCGTCAGTCAAGCTGTTTTGCCGCCAGGCCAGCATGGCACCGCTGAACAAAACCAGGGCGGAAAATAACAGGCCGCCCGGCAAACCGCCTGCGTGATCGGAGATCCATCCGGTGAAACTCGGACCGAACACCTGCCCCAGCGCAAACACACTGGTGAATACCGTGATGACTGACACCCACTGGGAGGCCGGCAGATTGTGTTTGATGAAGGCGGTGGTTGAAGCCACGGCAGTGGCAAAGCAGGCGCCGAACAACATGCCCGAGGCGAAAACAGCAACGATGTCCAAACCGTCAAAGTCATTGCCGCTCAGGGCTATGCCGGCAGGAATGACACAGGCCACAGCCAGCAGACTGTTGACCAGCGCCAGGCATTGACCGGCTTTGAACCGGTCGAGCGCGCCCGACCAGAGCTGCACGCTGAACATGCCGCACAAACCCATGACGGCATAAAACAAGCCGGTTTGCCAGGCCGGCCAGTGCAATTCGCGCAACAGTGAAATCACAAACGTCATGTATCCGATGTAACCCATGCCGAAACAAAAATAGCCTGACAGGATATAGCTGTATCGTGCGGGTGCGGTGGTGTCAGACGCGCTGCTGCAACCGGGAGCAGCCGGCACAGCGCGGGCGGGTTGCCACATCAGCAAGGTCAGCAACAGACCGGCGACGCCGACCGCCAGCCAACCGAACTGCCAGGGGTGGGGCCATTGCGCCAGCTCGCCCAGATACAGTGTCCATGGCACCAGCCCGGCGCAAATGACCATGCCCAGACCGCCGCCGGCGTAGTAAATACCAAGCAGCAGTCCGGAGCGTTTCGGATGCAGTGCCGCCAGTTGCGCGACCAGGACTGTCCCGCCTGCGAACACCGAGGCACTGGTAAAGCCGGACAAAAACCTCAGCAAACCTATCAGCGAGGCATCAGTGACCAGCGCACACATGCCCAGAAAGAGGCTGGAGAGAATGCCGCCGGCGACAAATGAGCCCCAGGAGGAAAAGCGCCGTATCACCGTCGACAGGCTGACCGCACCCAGCAGATAACCGGCGGCATGCGCGGTGTTCATGGCACCGAGCAACAGGTAGGACCAGCCCAGATCGTCACGCATGGCCGGCACAAACAAAGCGTAGGAAAACCTGACCAGACTGGTGCCGATGACGGTGCCGATCGACAAGCCCATGGCCAGAATGACGGGCCTGGCCATCAGCCAGCGCTGAATCCGGTATTGCAAACTGTCTGGAGGCGTCAAAACATGCTTAAGCAGTCAACAGGCCGCCGAGACTTTGCCGGATGATGCCCTCGGCCTCGGCCATGATGCGGTCTATCAGTTCTTGGACCGTGGGTATGTCATGGATCAAACCGGCAACCATGCCGCAGGACCAGGCCCCCGAGTCCATGTCACCGTCCACCATGACGCGCGGATACACACCGGCGACCTCGTCCATGATGTCTTCAAACTTGATGCTGCTGCCCAGCGCGCGTTCTTTTTCCAGCAGACGGTCCACCGCCGGGTTGCGCAGCACACGCTCGGTGTTGCGCAGCGGGCGCATGACCAGACGGGTATCAAGCTCGGTGGCGGCCAGGATGGCCTGCTTGACTTTCTCATGCACAGGCGCTTCCACCGTCGCAATGAAACGCGTTCCCATGTTCATGCCTTGCGCACCCAGGGCCAGGGCTGCCACCAGCGAGCGGCCGTCGGCCATGCCGCCGGAAGCGACAAACGGGATTTTCAATTCGTCGGCGGCGCGCGGCAGCAGGATGAAATTAGGAATATCGTCCTCTCCCGGGTGACCGCCGCACTCGAAGCCGTCAATGCTCAGCGCATCGCAGCCTATGGTCTGGGCCTTGAGGGCGTGGCGCACCGAGGTGCATTTGTGGATCACTTTGATACCGGCGGCCTGCAAGGCAGGCAGGTATTTCTGCGGGTTGTTGCCGGCGGTCTCGACCGCCTTGACCCCGCCCTCGATGATGGCCTGTATGTAGCCGGGATAGTCGGGTTCCTTGAGTGCCGGCAGGAATGTCAGATTCACACCGAAGGGCTTGTCGGTCATGTCGCGGCAGCGACGAATTTCACGGACCAGGTCTTCTGGCGTGCGCTGTGTCAGGCCGGTGATGATGCCCAGTCCGCCGGCATTGGAAACAGCAGCTGCCAGTTCGGCAAAGCCCACGTAGTGCATCCCGCCCTGGATGATGGGGTGGCGGATGCCGAACATGTCTGTGATGAGAGTTTTCATGTGAAATAAAAAAGTTGGGTTGAATGGACAAATATCAGGCCATGAGTGCGGCCTTGACCTGAGGTATGCGATCCTGACCCCAGTAGATGTCATCGCCAACAAAAAACGTCGGTGCACCGAAAACACCGCGCTCCACCGCCCGAATGGTAACGGCTTTGAGCTGGTCCTTGGTCGCCTGATCGTTTGCCAGCGCCAGCAATTCTTGCGGATCAAAGCCGGCCTTGGCCAGCACCTCTACCACCACCGGCGCATCGTTCATGTTGCTGCCCTCGACCCAGATGGCGGTGTAGACCGTGTCCATGAAGTGCTGCATTTGCGGGTCTGCACGCATTTGCAAGCCGGTGACCATGCGCATCAGCGTGGTCGTAATGATGGGGAAGAACGGATTGAAATTCAGGGGCACCCCGTAACTGTCAGCGAAACGCTTCATGTCAATGATGAGATACTTGCCCTTGGCCGGCACGGTCATGGGCGGCGAATTACCAGTGGCCTGAAACACCCCGCCCAGCAGCATGGGCAGCAGATTGGCAGTGGCGCCGGTCTGCGCACAAATGTTCGGCAACTGTGTGTGTGCCAGATAAGCAGCGAGGCTGCCGAAGTCGAAGTAAAAGTCAAAGGTTTTTTTCATGGCGGTCTTTCAGCGGTGCATTTGTTTGCGAAACTATTTTTTTTAATACTGGACGCGTGATTCCACCAGGGCAGGTCGGAATAGGCGTGCAGATCCAGTTCATGGGTCCAGGCCGAGCGATGCTGTTGGGACAATTGAAAATACGTCTCAGCCACCTGTCCAGGCAAAATCAAGCCGTCTTTTTCGCGGCCTTTTTCACTCCGAAGTTGCTCGAATTTTTCCGGACCCAGCATCCTGCCCAGCGTGTCCGGCGCATCCACTGCACCATCAATCAGAATATGCGCCACGTGTATGCCCTTGACGGAAAACTGGGCATTGAGAGACTGGCACAGCATGCGCCGCCCGGCCATGGCGCTGGCGTGAGAATGCTGCCCTGCATTGCCTCTGACGGCGGCGGTGGTCCCGGTGACCAGCAACGTACCATTGCCGCGCGCTTCCATATAGCGGAAAAGCACAGAAGCCAGCCGGAACAAACCGAAGGTGGCTAGGCGCCAGCCCATCTCGAACGCCTTGAGCGAGGTGTTTTCCAGGGCACGGTCGCCGATTTGCGCACCGATATTGAAGACGGCGACTTCGACAGGGCCGATGTTTTCCTCGGTATGCCTGACCAGCGTTTCAATGCTTCCTTCTTCAACCACATTGATCAAACTGCCGCTGGCTGAACCGCCGTCGGATCGGATCGCCGCGATCAGCCGCTCAAGCCCCTGCTGATCGCTGCGGCGCGCCAGACAGGCGGGTAGCCCTCGCGGGCGAAACGGCTGGCCACATGGCCGCCTATGCCGGCACCGGCACCCAGAATCAGACAAACAGGTTTTTCCATGATGGTGTGACCAATCAATCAACAAACAAACTTTGAACCCGGCCTGCTTCGGTCATCCCCGGACCAATCCATGCCATGACTGCGTTTGCAATCCCTTTGCTCAGGTGAGGCCAGGAATTGGATAAAACTGTGCGCTGCCTGACGCCTTACATCGTCATGCGCAGCTTCTGCACCTATACCTGCGCTGAACGTGGTGATGCAGGCCACTTCGCGCGGCAAATCCCCGATCACCATGATGCCTGGCTGGTGCATGAGCTCGCTGCGCTGCTGAAAACCCAGGGCAGCCTTACCCCCGGCCACCAGCAGGCCCACAGGCGTGCCGGGCGGCGGCACCAGGATGCGTGGCTTCAATTCGTCCATCACTCCCCAGCGTTGGAACAATTGCTCGAGGTAGACACCGCTGGGTCCGGTGGAATAACTCAGCGAAGCCGCGGCCAGCACTGCTGTGCGCAATTGCGCTTCTGTGCGGATGTCAGGCGGCGGGACATGCGAAGGAACCGCCACCGCGACCGGTGAGTCCACCCAGTCACAACGGCTGCCCGAAAGCAGATGACCGGCGTCCAGCAAACGCAGAATCGCGTCTGCGGCCAACAGGACCAGGTCAAAAGCCTCGCCGGCCTGCACGCGTTTGGCGGCATCAACGCCGCCGGCCGCCTCGATACTGATCTCAATACCTCTATCGGCTGCGTAACGCCCGCACAAGTCTGCCAGCAGGACTTTGGTGGCCATGGAAGAAATGCCATGCAAGACAGCAGGAGTTTTTTGAATCATACGGTTCATTTTAGGAGTAAAAGGTGATTTACGCTGGGGCCAAGGGGCATAATCGTGCACTTAATCAAGTTGCTTGAACTTGCGCATTTTTGAGTTATCCGGGGTTACACACGTCGATTTTCTCTCACAGCTCTCTCTGAAAGGAGTTTGACATGCCTTCCATATTCACACCCGAGCAACAGCATGCCTTTGAGTCGGACGGCTATGTGCTGATACGCGGTCTGTTTGACAAGCAGGAAATCGAACTGATGCGAAGCTCCATTGAGCAGGACCCGGACCTGCAAAACAGCTTGTACAACCGCAAAGACGCACAGGGCAAAGCCACCATGATGGCTACCTGGAACCACCCTGGCGACAGCGTTTACGGGCTGGCCGCCAGATCGCAACGTGTGGTCGATACCATGGAACAAATGCTCGGCGGCGAGGTCTATCACTACCATTCCAAACTCACGGCCAAAGAACCGCTGGAGGGCGGTGCCTGGGAATGGCATCAGGATTACGGTTACTGGTACCACAACGGTTGCCTGCTGCCTCACATGGCAAGCGTCATGGTCGCGCTGGACAAAGCCACCCGGGAAAACGGCTGTTTGCAGGTGATACGCGGCTCGCACCTCGCCGGGCGCGTGGAACACGGCATCATCCCCGGCGAGCAGGTGGGCGCCGACCCCAAGCGGGTTGAAGAAATGTTGCGCCACATGCCGCTGGAGTACGTGGAAATGGAGCCGGGTGACGGCCTGTTTTTCCATGCGAATGTGATGCACCGCTCGGACCAGAACCGGTCGCCGAACCGGCGCTGGACGGTACTGTTTTGCTACAACGCCGCGCGCAACAACCCTTTCATCGCGCATCACCATCCGTTTTACACGCCGCTTGACAAGGTCAGTGATGACGCGATCAAACAGGCGGGAATGAAATTCTCCGGCACCGGCCAGGACGCCTTCATGAAGACATTTTCCAACCCGCCCGGTCTGAAACAACGCCTTGGCACCGGTACCTGACAGTGTTTGTACTCCCTCATGAATCGAACCAAGTGTTAAGACCCGCCAAACTCTGCCTGTGGATCCTGTTTTCTCTCACGCTGGCGAGTGCCATGGCCGAGTGGACGTTTTTGCTGGAGGCGTCAGACGGCTCCGCCTTTATCGATCTGCAAACGGTCAAAAAAGACGGCAACCTGGTGTCTGTCTGGTTTTTACGGGAAATGAAAGAGCCAACGCCCTCGCCCATGCACAAAGACAGGTTGTACCGCTCATCCAAAGTCCAAATGGAAGTCGACTGCCAGAAGCATCACTACAGGGTGTTGTATTCAGCCTGGCACGAAGGCGTCAAAGCCAGCGGAAAAACAGTCTCAGAACTCAATAACGTGAAAACCGGTTCGCTGAAATGGCATGCCATACCACCGGAGGGATCTTTCATCCTGCCCTTGGTGGTCTATGTATGTAAGTGAGCTTCGGGTATTTAAAGTAACCTGCCGCCTGGTCCCTCAGGTCTGAAGAAAACACGGCAGACCGCGGATGGAATGCTCGCCGGCATGGCACAAAAGCCGGCGGCGTTCCATAGTTGTATCAGGAAAGCTTTTTCTGGGTTTTCGGCAGCAACAAAGTAATGACCGCGCCGACCACGGCAATCGCAGCCAATGCCCAGAAGGCTGCCTCGCTGGCTCCACCCGAAAGCGTACGGATACGACCGATCAGATCGGGGCCGAAATGCCCGCCGAGGTTACCCACCGAGTTGACAAAGGCAATGCCCGCCGCTGCCGCCGTGCCTGAGAGAAAAGCTGTCGGCAATGACCAGAAGGTGGAGACAAAACCAAGCGTGCCGGATGCGACCAGCGTCAATGCAATCAGAGATGGGATAGGCGCATGCCCGACCAGCGCCAGACCGACCAGACCGGCTACACCGATCAGCAGCGAACCGGCCACATGCCAGCGGCGTTCGCCGGTTTTGTCGGAATGCGAACCCCAGCTCACCATGAACACCGCTGAAATACCCCAGGGAATCATGCTCAGCAACCCGACTTTCAGAAAATCTTTTTTATCCACTCCCAATTCCTGGATGATGGTCGGCATCCAGAAGTTGATAGCATAAAAACACACAACGCCGGAAAAATACACCAGTGCTAGGCACCAGACACGGTAGTCGGAGAAGGCATCCCACAGGCCGTGGCCTTTGCCGAGTTCTTCCTTACCTGCGTCATCGAGTTCCACCTGATGCGCGATGAATTCTTTCTCCCTGTCGTTGAGCCAGGGCGCCTGACGAGGCCCGTCCGGAAGAAGCACAAACACCAGACAACCGACGATCACCGAAGGAATGCCCTCGAGCAGAAACAGCCATTCCCAGCCGCGCAAACCGCCCATGCCCTGCATGTACTGCATGATGGCCCCGGAGACCGGCGCTCCGATCACATTGGAAATGGCAATCGCCGTCATGAACAGTGCCACCACCTTGGTACGGCGGGAACTGGGAAACCAGTAGGTCAAATACAAAATGATGCCGGGAAAGAAACCGGCTTCACAGACGCCCAACAAAAACCGCAGCACATAAAACGTGAACTCTGAGTCAGTGCAGTTAAACATGCTGGCCAGCGAACCCCAGTAAATGTCATCGGTGAACATGAAAGCCGAGGAAATAATGCCCCATGAGATCATGATCCTGGCGATCCAAATGCGGGCGCCGACCTTTTCAAGAATGATGTTGCTTGGCACTTCAAAGATAAAGTAGCCTATGAAGAAAATACCTGCGCCGAAACCGTAGATCGCGTCAGTAAATTGCAGGTCTCCTGCCATTTGCAGTTTGGCAAACCCCACATTAACCCGGTCAAGAAAGGCAACGATATAGCAAATAAAGAGGAACGGTATCAGATGGCTGGCGACTTTGTCGAAAGTGGCTTTTACGAATTCCGGACTATCTGCAACGTTAGAAGTGGAAGTGTTCATGCTTAGCACCTTGCTATGTATTCATTAATAAATGACGTTAGCACAGACGCCCGCACTCGCCAGCCATTGAACCGGCTTAAAGACCAGGCATGAGGGTAAGTACTGATTAAAAACAGCTTGTCGCTAGAATGTCACCTCGGTCCTGTGTACCGAACCCTGCTTTTCCGCGCTCAGGCGCTCATTAAACCGGCATGATTCCGCACGCCGGTGGCTGTTTCAAACCGGACTTCATCATGAATCACTTCAATGGACGCCGTCTGGCGTTTCAATGGGCGATGGTTTCGGTCCTGCCCGTTTCCTCGCTGTTTCACCCTGCACTCGCCGCCGACGGCGTGCTTCGCGTCTCAGCCATTCCCGACGAGGCGCCCACCGAATTGCAACGCAAATTCGCTCCTCTTGGCAATTACCTGTCGGCAAAAACCGGCTTGAAAGTCGTGTTCACGCCGGTCACCGATTACGCGGCGGTGGTCGAAGCGCTGGCGGCCGGTAAGATTGATCTGGCCTGGCTAGGCGGCTTCACTTTTTTCCAGGCGCGCATACGCACCAACGGCAGCGCATACCCATCGTGCAGCGCGAAGAAGACGCCAGATTCACCTCCAAATTCATCACCGCTGACCCGTCCATCAAAAGCTTGAGCGACCTCAAGGGAAAGACGTTTGCCTTCGGCGCGCCCTCTTCCACCTCGGGCAGTCTGATGCCGCGTTTTTTCATGCAGCAAGCGGGTTTGAACATCGACAAAGAATTCAAAAACATTGCTTTCTCCGGCGCACACGATGCGACGGCGGCTTTTGTGTCGGCCGGCAAAGCCGACGCCGGCGTGTTGAATGCGTCAGTCTGGGACAAACTGGTCGAGCAGAAGAAAGTCGATCCGGACAAGGTGCGCGTGTTTGCCACCACACCGCCCTTTTTTGATTACAACTGGACGGTACGAGGTGATCTCGACCCGAAACTGGTCAAGACCTAGAGCGATGCGTTTTTGAAATTCGACGCGAACAACCTTGAGCACAAGGATATTCTGACGCTGCAACGCGCCACGCGTTTCATACCTACCCGCAAAGAAAACTATGACGGCATTGAAAAAGCAGCAGTCTCTGCAGGTCTGCTGAAATAACCATGGCCATGTCTTTTGTCTGTGCAGCAAGCGCCGGCACTTGCCTGCCATGAACGGCATCAGCGCATGAGCGTCATGCTTGCTCAGCTGGACTTTGTGCAGCCCAACGGCTATGTCGCGCTACATGGCGTTGAGCTACATGTACAAAGCGGCGAACAGATTGCATTGACCGGTCCCTCTGGCGCGGGCAAAACCACGCTGCTCTCTTTGATGGGTTCACGATTGACACCCGCACACGG
>SHXP01000078.1 GCA_009693225.1 Limnohabitans sp.
GTGACGGATGTCGGTGCCGCAGAGGAACAAGGACTGACAGTGAATCTGGCAGCTGCCAAGGTCTACCAGAGCACTCAAATCACCAAAGTTGACGGACTTAACGATATCAAGTTTGAAATCAACAAGCAAGCCGACGGTAACTTCAAAGTCATGATGACCGGCAGTCAGCCCATACCTCAGCTACATGCGGACTTGATCATTGATCTGGAGTGGTCCAGCGGGCGCAGGTACATCAATCTCGGCGTTGACTTTGAAGAAGGCGCTCCCAAGCCTGACGCCGCTGAAGAAAAGCCCCGGCCCCAAGATCCTGCTCCGGCTCCTGCTGCGCCCCCTGAGCTGCCGCCCGCTGCCGCCCCCGAACCTGCACCTGACCCGGCTGCTGAACCAACCGGCACCGAGCCGGCTAAAACACAAGCAGCCGAAGACAAACCGGCCCCTGTGCCTGAAGCAAGCCCCTATCAAAGCGGTGCCGACAAACCTGCTTCAGAGGTAGCGCCTGTTGAAGCGGCGAGCCCGGCTTCGCCTGAACTAATTGCCAACACCATAGATGTCAAAAAAGGGGATACGGCCAGTAAACTCCTGCTGGCCCATGCCGTTCCAGGGGTGTCGCTGGATCAGCTGCTGCTGGCCATGCTGCACATGAACCCGAATGCCTTTGTCAACGACAACGTCAACCGGCTGGCTGCCGGCGCAGTCGTCACTTTGCCCGGCGCTGATGAAGCCGGTACCTACGACGCTAAACAGGCCCGCGAAAGCATTCGCCTGCAAGCCACAGACTTCAAAGCCTACCGCGCATCGCTGGCAGCCAAAGCGCCCGATTCAAAACAGGCCAATGCCAGCAAACGTGAGAGCAACGGTAATCTCAAGGCCGATGTGGCTGCCACCGCCAAAGCACCGGATGACCAGTTAACCCTGAGCAAGCCCGGCGACACCGAAACTGACAAACTGAGCAAGCAACTCCAGGAAGAGGATGCGGCCAAACAAGCAAAAGAAGTGCAGGACAACCTGAGTCAATTGGGCCAGCTGTCCCAGGCGATGACACGTTTCAAGCAAGGCTTTGTCGCCAAATTCCCGATGCTCAGTGCCTCTTACGATCAATCCATGGCCTGGGTCAAGCGCCATGTGTTCGAACTAATCGGCGGATTTGCCCTGCTGATTGCCTTGATCGTCAGTTATTCAGTCTTGCGTGAGCGCAAAAGAAACGAGCGCAAAGATGAGGAACTGGCATCTCACGACAAACACGAACACGAACACGAACACGTTGATGATTACGCCCGGGAAATGCAGTTACTGCCCGAACTCAACCTGAACCTGGATCTGGATTCGGTCCCTGAAACAGGCAAGCCTGCGCCGGCCCCGTCGCCCATCATCACGAAGTCTGACGCAACGGCGCGCCAGAATGTTATCAACCCGGGCGAAGACCCATTCCAGATACGTCTGGAACTGGCCGATGAGTTGTGGAAACTCGGTCAAAAACAAACCGCGCTGGCCCTGGCTCAGGAAGTTGCCGACCAGACCCATGGCGAAACCCGCGACATGGCCCAGCGCTGGTTAAAAGACCGTTCTTGAGCGCCATGCGTGTGGCGCTCGGCCTGAGTTACTTAGGCCAGGCTTACGAAGGCTGGCAAAGTCAGGCTTCCGGAAAAACCGTTCAGGACCAGTTGGAAAAAGCTCTGGCGACCTTCACCGGTCACAAGGTTTCTACCCTGTGCGCAGGGCGCACCGACAGCGGCGTACACGGACTGCAGCAAGTGGTGCATTTCGACACGCCGCTAGAACGCGACATGTCGTCCTGGGTGCGCGGCACCAACACCTATTTGCCGTCTGATATTGCGGTTCAATGGGCACGGCAGGTGCCACCCGATTTTCATTGCCGGGCCAGCGCCATCGCCCGCCGTTATACCTGTATCTGCCTGGAATCCCCGGTGCGCCCTAGCCTGGAGGCCGGACGCGTCGGCTGGGTGTTCAGACCTCTGCACTTGCAGCCTATGCAAGCATCGGCAAACTACTTGCTGGGGGAACACGATTTCACCTCGTTTCGCGCCTCCAATTGCCAGGCGCTTAGCCCGGTGAAAACCTTGCACACCATTCAGATTCAACGCATTGGCAAGCAAGTTGACAGCGCTTACTGGCGTTTTGATTTTGCCGGCAATGCGTTTTTGCATCACATGATCCGCAACATCATGGGCTGTCTGCTGCTCATCGGCCAGGGTTCCAAGCCACCGCAATGGATGCAGGAGGTATTGGCCGCGCGCGACCGCAAAGCGGCGGCGCCGACGTTTGCCCCGGACGGCTTGTACTTTGCCGGTCCGGTCTACGACCCCGGCTGGGGATTGCCCGCAGACCCGCCCTCTTATGATTGGCTGCCAGGTCAATCACCATGAAACAGATACCGATCAAAATATGCGGACTCACCCGCGAACAGGATGTGCTTGCTGCGGTAGACGCAGGCGCGAACGCCGTCGGCTTTGTGCTGTACCCGCCCTCGCCGCGCTGCGTCACGCCCGAACGCGCAGCGGCATTGGCTGCACTGCTACCGGCTTTTGTCACACCGGTTTTATTGTTTGTGAATGCAAGCTTTGCAGACGTCGCGCTTGCGGCAGGCCTGATGCCGGGCGCCTGGCTGCAATTTCATGGCGATGAAAGCCCGCAATTCTGCGAAAACACCGCCAGGCAACTGGGCCGGCGCTGGCTGCGTGTGGCGCGCATCCCGCAGGAAACCCCTGTAGACAAAGCGGCCTTTGACCTCGTAAACTACTCATCCCTTTACCAACACGCTGATGCGCTGTTGCTCGACACACTGGTCGACGCATACGGCGGCAGCGGACACCGCTTCAATTGGTCACAGCTTCCAACAAACGTCAATGCTCACCTCGTTTTGTCTGGTGGACTCACACCTGCAAACGTGGTCGATGGCATTCGCGCCCTGCACCGGTGCGGTTTGTCGCTGGCGGTTGACGTCAGCTCGGGCGTAGAAAGCGCCAAGGGCATCAAAGAACCCGACAAAATCCGCGCCTTCGTGGCAGCCGTGCGCAGCACGTCGCTTGCCGTTTGATTCAGCAGCCTGCGGCTGCATCTCTTTTACGGAAACACCATGTCTACTTACCAGCAACCTGATGCCAGCGGTCACTTTGGCCAATTCGGTGGCAGCTTCGTCAGCGAAACTCTGACCCATGCCATCGAAGAACTGAAAGAAGCCTACGCCAAATACCAGGATGAACCGGCGTTCATTGCCGAGTTCAAGTCCGAACTCGCGCATTTCGTCGGCCGCCCCTCACCCATCTACCATGCGGCTCGCATGAGCCGGGAAATGGGCGGCGCGCAGATCTACCTCAAACGCGAAGACCTGAACCACACCGGTGCGCACAAAATCAACAACACCATCGGCCAGGCCATGCTGGCTAAGCGCATGGGCAAGCCGCGCGTCATTGCCGAGACCGGCGCCGGTCAGCACGGCGTGGCCACCGCCACCATTTGCGCGCGCTACGGTCTAGAATGCGTTGTTTACATGGGCAGCGAGGATGTGAAACGCCAAAGCCCGAACGTTTACCGTATGAAACTGCTGGGCGCCACCGTGGTACCGGTCGAGTCGGGCAGCCGCACTTTGAAAGATGCTTTGAACGAAGCTTTGCGTGACTGGGTGACCAATGTTGAAAACACCTTCTACATCATCGGCACCGTGGCCGGGCCGCACCCCTACCCGATGATGGTGCGCGATTTCCAAAGCGTGATTGGCGAAGAATGCATACAGCAAATGCCCGGCATGCACTTGGGCGGTCAACCCGACGCGGTACTGGCCTGCGTCGGCGGCGGCTCCAATGCCATGGGTATTTTCTACCCCTACATCCCCTTTGAAAAGACGCGGCTCATCGGCATCGAAGCTGCGGGTGAGGGCATGGATAGCGGCAAGCATTCGGCTTCGCTGCAACGCGGCGTGCCCGGCGTGCTGCACGGCAACCGCACCTACGTGCTGCAGGACGCCAACGGTCAGATCACCGAAACCCACAGCGTCAGTGCCGGACTCGACTACCCCGGTGTCGGGCCTGAACACGCTTTTTTGAAAGACAACGGCCGGGCCGAATACGTAGGCATCACCGACCAGGAAGCGCTGACCGCTTTCCACTATTTGTGTCGAACCGAGGGCATCATTCCAGCGCTCGAATCCAGCCATGCGATCGCCCACGCCATGAAGCTGGCCAAAATCATGACCCCGCAGCAATCGATTCTGGTCAATTTGTCCGGACGCGGCGACAAGGACATAGGCACCGTCGCCGATTTGTCCAACGCCGATTTCTTCTGCCGCCCGAGCTGCCAGGGCCAATCGGTCAAAGGCGAGCAGGCCATATCGCTGGCTGCATTGAACGGAGCCAAAGCATGAGCCGCATCACCTCCACCATGAACACGCTGAAAAGCCAGGGCCGTAAGGCGCTGATTCCTTATTTGATGGCCGGATTCCCCGACCCGTCACACACTTTGTCGCTGATGCAGGCACTGGTCCAAGGCGGGGCCGACATCATCGAACTCGGCGTGCCGTTCAGCGATCCGATGGCCGACGGCCCGGTGATTCAAAAAGCGGGGGAAGCCGCGCTGCGTCACGGCGTCGGGATGGGCGAGGTGCTGGCCATGGTGCGCGAGTTCCGCGCCTCTGACAAAGTCACGCCCATCGTGCTGATGGGCTACGCCAACCCGGTGGAAAACTACAACCACAAGCATGGCGTCGACAGCTTTGTCAGAGACTCGGCGGCGGCCAGCGTTGACGGTGTACTGGTGGTCGACTATCCGCCGGAGGAATGTGTGGACTTCGCCTCCGCCTTGCGGGCTCACCACATGGACTTGATCTTTTTGCTGGCACCGACCAGCACCGACAAACGCATGCAGCAGGTGGCCGATGTCGCCAGCGGCTATGTGTATTACGTGTCGCTCAAGGGCGTGACCGGTTCGGGCGCGCTGGATACCGATGAAGTCGAGGCCATGCTGCCGCGTATACGCAAATACATGCATATTCCTGTGGGCGTGGGTTTCGGCATACGCGATGCGGTCACCGCGCAAACCATAGGCAAAGTCGCCGATGCGGTGGTCATCGGCAGCAAACTGCTGCAACTGATTGAAGCCGCCCCGGCTGGCAAAGCGGCTGAAGAGGCCCGCCTGTTCATGCACGGCATCCGTCAGGCGCTGGACGCATAATCGCTTTTTCTGGAGTTGCAACGTGAGCTGGCTTGAAAAACTGCTTCCTTCCAAAATTCAGCGCACCGACCCGGCTGACCGGCGCAGCGTGCCCGAAGGTCTGTGGGTGAAATGTCCCAGTTGTGAAACTGTTTTGTACAAGAATGACCTGGAAGAAAACCAGAACGTCTGCCCCAAATGCAACCACCATCACCGCATAGGTGCGCGCGCCAGGCTGAACGCTTTTCTGGACGCCGAAGGCCGCTATGAAATAGGCCAGGAAGTGCTGCCGATGGATCCGCTGAAATTCAAGGACAGCCGCAAATACCCGGAGCGCCTGAACGAAGCGCTTGAAAACACCGGTGAAACAGATGCGCTGGTGGTCATGGGCGGCTCGGTGCACAGCATCAACCTGGTGGCCGCCTGCTTTGAGTTTGACTTCATGGGCGGCTCGATGGGCTCGGTCGTCGGCGAGCGCTTTGTGCGCGGGGTTCACACGGCGATCGAACAAAAAGTACCCTTCGTCTGCTTCACCTCCACGGGCGGTGCCCGCATGCAAGAAGGTCTGTTGTCGCTGATGCAAATGGCCAAAACCAATGCCTCGCTGACCCGGTTGGCACAAAAAGGCCTGCCCTATATCAGCGTGCTGACCGACCCGACCATGGGCGGCGTGTCAGCCGGTTTTGCTTTCATGGGCGACGTGGTCATCGCCGAACCCAAGGCGCTCATCGGCTTTGCCGGACCGCGCGTCATCGAAAGCACTGTGCGCGTCACCCTGCCCGAAGGTTTTCAGCGTGCTGAGTTTTTGATGGAAAAAGGCGCGCTCGATATCATCTGCGACCGTCGCGATCTGCGCAAAACCATCGCCAACACCCTGGCCATGCTGACACGTCAATCGGCTGATTCTGTGAGCTGAACTTCTCGTATAACGCCATAGCGCGGCGTCTGTTTTCCTGCAGATACAAGAAAATTTCTTCAAGGTGCAGAAAAAGAGAATTACCGGTAAAACACCTCTATCCGCCCTTTGAGTTTCAAAAGCAAGGGCTTGCCTTTGCGGTCCAGGGTTTTGCCAGCCGGCACCTTGATCCAGCCCTCGCTGATGCAGTATTCCTCCACATCATGGCGCTCTTTGTCACTGAAACGAATGCCGATGTCGTACTGAAACACCTCGGGGTGGTAATGCGGACTGGAAGGCTCGATCGACAAGTGATCGGGCAATTCGGGGCGGCTTGTGTTTTCGGTAATGACCAAGATTATAGCACCGTCAACCGGCCTTAAAACCGCCTGAACTCCCCATGGGCAAAGACTTCAGGAGGGTTTGCTCGGATCAATTGACTGATACCGGCACGCTGGCCTGGCTGCTCAAGCCATTATTGTCAGTGGCCGTGATGACCAGGGTATAGCTTCCGCTCACGGGTTTGCGCCAGCGTATCAAAATACCGGCCCCCACGGCTGAAAAGCTCATACCGGCAGGTGTACCGCTGATATTGATACGGATTGAGCTTGCCCCGGGACCCATCACACCGACCACAGAAGCCAACGGAAAGCCGGCCACGCCAACGATAGACGTGGCATTGATCTGAGGTCCTGCCGATTGAGATGCAGAATTGATCTGCACATGAATATCAGCGATTGCGGTAGCTGCGGTTTTTGTATCGGCAGCTGTGACCTTGAAGTCGTAAGTTCCTGCAACAGGTTTTTCCCAGATCATGGTACCTGTATGGGCAATCACAGACAAGCCTCGAGGCGCATTCTTATCCAGGGCAAATGACAAAGAATAAGCAGGCTGGGCGCGAACCTTGTAGATCAATACCTTGCCTGCTTCACCGGTTATTTTTGCGGACTCAATCTGCACAGTGTTTTTCGCCGGACTGGTGTTCAAAGTAATGCTGCCCTTGCCGCTCAAACCTGTGACACGGTCAGTGGCTGCGGCTGTGATGCTGTATTTACCGGCGATAGCCTCGGGCCATTTGACCAGTCCGTTGCCGTCTATCTGCATGCCTGCCGGTGCATTCGCAGACAATTTCCAGTCGACGGGGTTAGGCGCACTGAGTGACATACTGAATGCGATGCTGGAACCGGCCATGGCATCCAGAATCAGATCGGAAACAAACGGCGGGCTGCTGCCGGGCGGATTCGCAGGCGGCGATGCAACAGGCGGTGTTGTGACAGGCGGTGGCGTGACGGGCGCCTGTGAACTGCTCGAACCGATACCACCCCCGCCAACATCATAAAGCTGGACACATTGGGTGTGCCCAGTCCGGTCGCCGGATCATAGAAGGCAGTGACGTTTAACTTTGAAATATTCGGCTCGTCCTGACCTGCTGTCTGCACATCATTGACAATGGTCGAGAAAAAATTATCAATGCTGCTGGCAGCCTTGTACAAAATATGCTGAACCATACCCATAGGACCCTGGCCATTTTGAGCACGAGTGGCATTGGTAATGGCTGCAATCCCCGCCCACTGCGGTGCTGCAATACTTGTTCCGCCGAAGCGACGCCAGGTCAATTTACCATCGGAAATGATGGCCACGTACTGTCCGGTATCAGGATCTGTATTGAAAGCAACATCAGCAACACTGCGTTTTGTGGGGTTGGACAAGCCTTTCAAGCTGTACTTTTGATACTCCGGAACAGTCACGAATCGGCTGACGCCGCCCCCGGTGCGGGACCAGCTGGTTTCGTAGCGGCGGTCTGAAAAACTGTTGAGTGAAGTAGCCCCTACCGCCAATACCTGACTGGACACCGAGGGCCAGTTCACTTCTGCCCCGCTGTCCCCGGTGGCTGCCTCATAAGTCATGTCGGCCAACGAAAAACTTGCGTCCACCGAGGAAGTCCAACTGCCCTCAGCCCCGCCGAAACTCATGGAGACCACACCCGGGCCCATGGCATTGGCCAGATTGATGGCTGAAAGCAGGCTGAGGACTGAGGCGTTTGGCGCTTCAATCAAAATAATGCGCGCCAGCGGGGCCGTGGCATGAACCCACTGTACATCCAGTGCGATTTCTTCGGCCCAGCCTTGGTTGAATACCGGCGCAGTCGATGTGAAGGTATTTTGATTTGCATAAACCACAGAGAACTGGCAACCTGCGTTTTTGACCGCCGTAGCCAGCGGTAATGAGGCGTTGACCGGAATCGTCACCGTGAAACAGGCAGGCAGTTTGAATTCATCACTGAAGACTTTCAACTCTTCAATGATGCTTGGATCATGGTAAGCATTCACCATATACACCGTTTGTCCGGCGCCCATTTGAGCCTTTTGCAGTTCACTCAGCTGAGTCCAGGATGCAGGCAGCGGCGGCAATTGGTAGGCTGCGCGGATTTGTGCCGGTGTGTATGTTTTGACTGTCCCGGCCGGAATCACCGTGGTGGAGGGAGTGACCAACGTTTACGCAGCCTTGCTGTTAAAGGGATTCAGTCTGGCTTCGGCAGCTTCTTTTGACATCGCCATCATCTCCAGTGAACTTGAACTGCCGGGTATGACTTGCGATTGCTCAGTGGAGGCCGACTCTTGACTGCCGCCGCAGCCCGCGACGAAAACCAGGCATATGCCGCACAGCATCAATGGCATGTTGAGATAAGACACAGGCTTCATAGATTCCCCCTGAATGCGGTTTTCTGCAAACTTGAAAACAATAGGTATTGCATGAATGCAAGTTTTTTCATGCAAAATCGATGAAGCTTTAAAAAAGCTCATCTTCAGAGCGTGAAATAGTAGTTTTAAAAATTCAATTGACAAATGGACTCAGTAGTGTCCAGTTTAAATGTTAGTCAAAGGCATGCAAGCCAATAACGACGAGGGTTTCAAGGGCTTCATGAGTGTCCACGATTTGAATTTCAATTTGCACATTTGCGATGCTCTAGGGTTTGAACAGCCTGGGGTGACGCATGAAC
>SHXP01000079.1 GCA_009693225.1 Limnohabitans sp.
GCGGTGGCCAGTTTTTTGTAAAACGACAGCCGCAAATGCACATCGCCGCAGTAATCATCGGGCAGCAAAGCCGGGGCGTGCAAATTGATTTCGGTGGTGACTTGCAAAGGACTGAGCAAATCCGGCTCTTCGCCGTTCTTTAACGCGCGCACCGCTTCGGCCAGCATTTCGTTGTAGAGCTGAAAACCCACTTCCTGCATATTGCCGCTCTGATTGTCGCCCAGCACTTCGCCGGCGCCGCGAATTTCCAGATCGTGCATGGAGAGGTAAAAGCCCGAGCCGAGTTCTTCCATTTGCTGGATCGCGTCCAGCCGCTGGCTGGCCTGTTTGGTCAATCCCTGAATATCAGGCACCAGCAGATACGCATAGGCCTGATGATGGCTGCGGCCGACACGCCCACGCAACTGGTGCAACTGGGCCAGTCCGAATTTGTCGGCGCGGCTCATCAAAATGGTGTTGGCGGTGGGCACGTCAATGCCGGTTTCTATGATGGTGGAGCACAGCAGAATATTGAAGCGTTGTGCGACAAAATCGCGCATAACTTTTTCCAGTTCGCGCTCGGGCATCTGGCCGTGGGCGATCGCAATGCGGGCTTCCGGGATCAATTCCTGCAAACGCTCCAGACGGTTTTGTATGGTCTCGACTTCGTTGTGTAAAAAATAGCATTGGCCGCCACGTTTGAGTTCGCGCAGCACGGCTTCACGGATGACGCCGTTGTCTTCGCTGCGCACAAAGGTTTTGATCGACAGACGTCGCTGCGGCGCAGTGGCAATCACACTCAGGTCGCGCATGCCTTCGAGCGCCATGCCCAGGGTGCGCGGAATCGGTGTGGCGGTGAGGGTCAGCACATCGACCTCGGCGCGCAGGGCTTTCAAGGTTTCCTTGTGCTTGACACCGAAGCGGTGTTCTTCGTCGATCACCAGCAGACCCAGGTCTTTGTACTTGACCGTTTCGCTCAGCAGTTTGTGCGTGCCGACGACGATGTCGATCTGCCCCAGCGCCAGACCTTCTATGCTTTGCTTGATTTCCCTGGCGGAGCGAAAGCGGCTGAGTTCGGCGATCTTCACCGGCCATTTGGAGAAACGGTCGGTCAATGTCTGGAAATGTTGCTCGGCCAGCAGCGTGGTCGGCGCCAGGATAGCGACCTGCTTACCGCCCATGACCGCGACAAATGCAGCGCGTAAAGCGACTTCGGTTTTGCCGAAACCCACATCGCCGCAGACCAGGCGGTCCATGGGGCGCGGGCTGATCATGTCCTGCACCACGGCGTGGATGGCGGCGCGTTGGTCGGCGGTTTCTTCAAAGCCAAAATCGTGGGCAAAGGTTTCGTAATCATTGCCGCTGTAGCGGAAAGCATGGCCTTGTCTTGCGGCGCGTCTGGCGTAAATATTGAGCAATTCGGCGGCAGCGTCGCGCACCTGTTCCGCGGCGCGGCGCTTGGCCTTGTCCCATTGGCCTGAACCCAGGCGGTGCCAAGGCGCCTGGTCGGGGTTCATGCCGCTGTAGCGGCTGATCAAATGCAACTGGCTGACCGGCACGTACAGCGTGGCTTCGTCCGCGTACTCCAGGTGCAGAAATTCCTGCAGCATGGGCTGGCCTTTGTCATCCAGTCCCTGGCCCATGTCCATGTTGATCAGGCCGCGGTACCTGCCGATACCATGCGAACTGTGCACCACCGGGTCGCCGACCTGTAACTCGGACAAATCGCGTATCAGCGATTCGACGTCGCTGACTTTTTCCTGCTTGCGCCTGCGTCTGAGCGTGGGCCCGGCAGAGAACAACTCGGTTTCAGTGACCAGGTCGATGCGGTGTTCGAGCCAGGCGAATCCGGTGTGCAACTGGCTGACGGCCATGCCGACCGTGTCGGCGCTGTCTAAAAATTCCTGCAAACTGTCAAACACCCGAGGCTGTACACCCGAGGCAGTAAAAAAATCCAGCAGGCTGGTTCGTCTGCCCTCGGATTCAGCCAGTATCAACAGCCGCTGCCCGCTGCTTTGCTGGCGCTGCGTCAATTTGAGCAGGGGTTCTGCGGCACCGCGCTCCACCGTGATCAGCGGCAGACTGTCAACCCAGGGCAATGCAGGGCTTGTCGCTGACGCGCGGATGCTCAACACAGCATGTTCATTGGCCTGGGTGAAAAACTGCTCGTCACTCAGAAACAATTGGGCCGGCGGTAACACCGGCCGTTCAGGATCGCCTTGTGCCAGTCTGAACCGCTCTTGCGCATCCTGGCCGAAACGGGTCAGCACCGGTTCTATGTCGCCGTGGATGACCACCACGGCCTGCTCGCCCAGGTAATCAAACACGCTGGCAGTGTCTTCAAAAAACAGCGGCAGGTAGTATTCGATACCGGCCGTGGTCACGCCGTTGCCGATGTCCTTGTATAAGCGGCTTCGGGTCGGGTCACCGTCGAGCATTTCACGCCAGCGGCTGCGGAATAAAACGCGAGCCGCTTCATCCATGGGAAATTCACGGCCCGGCAGCAAACGCACTTCGGGCACGGGGTAGAGGCTGCGTTGTGTGTCAGGGTCGAAGGTGCGGATCGAATCGATTTCGTCGTCGAACAAGTCGACCCGGTACGGCACCAGCGAACCCATGGGAAACAAATCGATGAGGCCGCCGCGCACGGTGTATTCGCCCGGACTGATGACCTGGTTGACGTGGCTGTAACCGGCCAGCGTCAATTGAGATTTCAAACGCGCTTCGTTGAGTTTTTGCTTGACCTTGAAGTGAAAGGTATAGGCCGCCAGAAACGCCGGCGGCGCCAGACGGTAGAGCGCAGTGGTGGCAGGCACCAGAATCACATCGGCGTCGCCCTGGGAAATGCGCCACAGCGTGGCCAGCCTTTCGCTGATCAGATCCTGGTGCGGCGAGAAACCGTCGTATGGCAAGGTTTCCCAGTCAGGAAACAGCACGCAGCGCGCATCGGGCGAGAAAAACGGCAATTCATCCAGCAGCCGTTGTGCGTCAAAGGCATCTGCGGTGAAGATGGCCAGCCTGTGTCCGAGTGCAAGTTCAAGGTTGATCAGCGCCGACAACAAGGCTGCATCCGCAGAACCGGGTGGTTTGCTCAGGTTGAAACGTTTGGCGACGACTAAATCAGGTAAGTGCATGAATTTGTAGGGGACCGGCATGACAAACACCCCCAGATGCAGGCAAACGGGGGTGAAGAGCACTGATTCTAGAATGGGGCGTTGTTAGATTGATTGCAAGCCTTTTCTTAACCCCTTTGTGACTCAAGCACCTTCCCCCCGATTTCATGTCGTGATTCCCTGTGCCGGCAGCGGCAGCCGCGCCAGTGCGGCCACGCCCAAGCAATACCTGTCGCTGGTAGGCGTTCCCTTGGTGGTCCATACCTTGCGCGCATTTGCGGCATTACCGGGCCTGGGCCAAGGTGTCATCGTGGTGGCCCCGCAGGACCTTGACATGGCCGAAGTGATCAGGCAATACCCGCAAGACCGCTTTGTCATCAGCCCTACGGGGGGCGCCACCCGCGCTCAAAGCGTGCTGGCCGGTTTGAGCGCCTTGCAGCAACACGGGGCCAACGGGAACGATTGGGTGATGGTGCATGATGCCGCGCGTTGTCTGCTGACCCCAGCCTTGATCGAGAAGCTGTGGCTGGCCTGTCAAAACGACGCGGTGGGCGGCTTGCTGGCGCTGCCGGTGCCCGATACTTTGAAAATTGCTGACAAGGACAGGGTTGAATCCACGCTTTCGCGCAGCGGCAAGTGGCTGGCGCAAACCCCGCAAATGTTCCGGCACGCTGAACTGACACAAGCGCTGTTGCAGGCGGGTGACCAGGTGACTGACGAAGCCTCCGCCATCGAGGCTCTGGGACGACGGCCCATGCTGGTGACAGCGGCCGCCTTCAATTTCAAAGTCACCTATCCTGAAGATGTGCAACTGGCAGAGGCTGTGCTGGTCGGCCGTTCAGGCGCTGCTGTTAAACCGCTGGAGATAACACCATGACGCAACCGCAAATGCGTATCGGGCAGGGCTGGGATGTGCATGCGCTGGTCCCCGGGCGACCACTGATCATCGGCGGCGTGGCTGTTCCTTTTCACCTGGGCTTGCTTGGGCATTCGGATGCCGATGTCTTGCTGCACGCCATCATTGATGCCATGCTGGGTGCCGCCGGCCTCGGCGACATTGGTACGCATTTCCCGGACACCGATGCCCGTTGGAAAAATGTAGATTCGCGGGTCTTGCTGGCCGCGTGTTCCGATTTGCTCAAAGAGAACGGCTGGCGGATCAACAACCTTGACAGCACGGTGATTGCGCAAGCCCCCAGACTGGCCCCGCATATCAGCGCTATGCGACAGCGGATTGCCGGGACCCTGGCTTTGCAGACAACGCAGATCAATATCAAGGCCAAGACGGCTGAAAAACTGGGCCCGGTGGGACTGGGCCAGTCTATAGAAGCACAGGCCATTGTGTTGCTGTGTTCAGCCGGCTGAATCCGGGCTGGCGCTTCGGGGTGAAGTGTTGTTGAGACCGCCGTTCTGCTCGAACAGATAAGCAAGTTTCACCCAGTGCCTCACCATGCGCTTGTGTTCCGGATTGAGCTTGATAAATTGACGCATCATTTCCTTGTCGCACATACCCATGTCCTGGCTGTGCGTCGGCTCGTTCAAGGGCATGGATGAGAGCTGCGGTCCGAACATCAGATCGTGCGGACTGATTTGCAAGAGGTCGCTCAGCGTATTGAGTTTGTCCTGTTTCGGGATGGATGCGCCTATCACCCAGTTACGCGCTGCATGCGGCGTGATACCGTCCCCCCAGTATCGAATATTGAACGCATCAGCGAGTTGGGTGGCGGAGGACTTCATGCCGGCTTCCTTCATGGCGTGGCGCAACCTGGCGGCGAAGGCCTGAGATTCGGGGTTGTGAGTGGGTTTTTTCATGTGCAGAAAGATAATGCAGCGCTGCACACTGCGCAATAGATTGGCGCTTACTTTTTGATGAACTGAATAACGAACAAACAGGCATCCATCATTCCGTTGGTATTCACCGCCGGCTTATTGAGCCGTCCAGCCGCCGTCCATGTTCCATGCGACACCGCGCACGTTATTGCCTGCGCTTGAACACAGGAACACCGCGAGCTGACCGAGCTCTTCCGGCGTGGTGAATTGCATCGACGGTTCCTTTTCGTTCAGCATCATGCGGGTTGCCTGTTCAACCGATACGCCTGCGGTCTGCGCCTTGGCGTCGACCTGCTTTTGCACCAGTGGCGTGAGTACCCAGCCCGGACATATCGCATTGCAGGTGATACCGGTGGTGGCTGTCTCCAGTGCCGTGACCTTGGTCAGACCCACCAGGCCGTGCTTGGCTGCTACATAGGCTGACTTGTCGGCTGATGCCACCAGGCCGTGCACCGAGGCGATGTTCAGAATACGGCCCCAGTTGAGTTGTCGCATGGCAGGCAGGACCAGGCGGGTGGTGTGAAAAGCGCTCGACAGATTGATGGCAATCACGTCATCCCATTTGTCGACCGGAAACTGATCGACGGGTGCCACGTGTTGAATACCGGCGTTGTTGACCAGAATATCTATCTGTCCCCAATGAGCACTGGCTGTGAGCACCATGTCTTCGATGTCAGCCAGGCGGCGCATATCGGCTGCATGATAGAGCGTGTCAACACCGAGTGATTCAATGCCGGTCCGGGCCTGTTCGACATCGCCGAAACCATTAATCACAATGCGCGCTCCTGCCTGCGCCAGTGCTTTGGCAATGCCCAGACCGATGCCGCTGGTCGAACCAGTGACCAGGGCGGTTTTGCCGTTTAAAAAACGTTCTCCCATGAATTTTTCCTATCCTTTAGGATGATGCATCCGGTGATTTTGCCCGAGACCGGTGTATCGACTGTCTTCCATGAAATTTTCTACCCCCGCCACAGACGCCAGATCAGAGCCCGGATTCACCGGTATGGCTGAGGACAAGCCGCAAAATGCGTGTCTGAAGGCCAGACAGTTTGCCGAGCCCTTGTTAAGCGGCTTGAAACAAACCGGCGGTGAACCGACGCTGGCGCATGCCGATGGCGTGGTCTCTCTGCTGGCGGCTATCGGTGCCCCCGCCGGGATGAAGGCCGCTGTTTATCTGGCTTATTGCGCCGAAGTGCTGAACCAGCCCGCCGAGACTTTGCCTGCCACCTTCGGTGACAACCTCACAGGCCTGGCGATTTCAGCCAATAAATTGTTTCAGCTGCAACAAACCGCACGCGAAACCGGAACAACTGTGCATTCATCTGTGGTGCACATTGAAAATGTGCGACGCATGCTGCTGGTCTTTTCAAAGGATTTGCGCGTTGTCATGTTGTTGCTGGCCTCGCAACTGGTCAGCTTGCGTTATGCTACCGCACACAAAAAAACCGGTTTCGAGCAACTGGCGCAAGATGTATTGCACATTTTTTCACCGTTGGCCAACCGGCTCGGCATCTGGCAAATCAAGTGGGAAATGGAAGATCTTGCGTTCCGGCTGCTTGAGCCGCAGGTCTATAAGCAGGTGGCCGGTTTGCTGGAGAAAAAACGCACTGAACGCGAGCAGGAAATTGAACAGCTCAGGCAGGAATTGCAGGCAATGTTGTCAGCGCAAGGCATAGCGGTGGAAATTCAGGGTAGGCCTAAAAATATTTACAGCATTGTTAAAAAGATGCGTGGCAAGTCCTTGCAGTTTGAGCAGGTGCTGGATTTGCGCGCCCTGCGCATCATTGTCGACAAGCTTGATGACTGTTACCGCGCTCTGGCTCTGGTGCACCAGCAGATGCAGGCCATCGACAACGAATTTGACGACTACATTGCCAAACCCAAAACCAATGGTTACCAGTCTTTGCACACAGTGGTCAGCACAGTACAGGGGCAGATGTTTGAAATACAAATCCGCACCCGGACCATGCACGAGCACGCCGAGTACGGCGTGGCGGCGCACTGGGCTTACAAGGAAGCCGGTACCAAAGGTTATGACGGCGTGTCGGTACCGGCTCAGCAGGCGCAAAAAATGGCGGTGCTGCGCCAACTGCTAGCCTGGGAACGCGAACTCAGTCAGGTTCAAGAGCAGGACAACCAGTTAACACAGAAAAACACACAGGAAAAAATTTATGTGCTGACACCTGACGCCGCCATCGTGGAATTGCCGCAAGGCGCAACGCCGGTTGACTTTGCTTACACCTTGCACACCGAACTCGGACACCGTTGCCGGGGCGCCAAGCTTGACGGGGTGCTGGTGCCTTTGTCGAGCAGATTGCAAAACGGTCAAACGGTAGAGATCACCACTGCGAAAGAAGGCGGACCTTCGCGCGACTGGTTGAATCCGGAATTGCAGTTCATAGCCAGCCCCAGGGCCAAGGCCAAGGTAAGGGCCTGGTTCAACGCACAGCAGGCCAGTCAGACCATGGCGCGCGGCCGCGACTTGATTGAAAAGTTGTTGCAAAGAGAAGGGCGCACCGCTTACAAATTGGAAGATCTCGCGAAAAAATTGGGTTTCGAATCCGCAGCGCATTTGTTTGAAGTGGTCGGCAAGGACGAGTATTCCCTGCGTAATATTGAAATGTTTTTGCGTCCGGTGGCCTCGGCGTCAACCGAGGACGACAAGCTTTTCCGCAAAGCCCAGCAGCCCAAGCCTTCGCACCAGCCCGGTGGTGTGCTGGTGGTCGGCATGGATTCGCTGCTCACGCAATTGGCCAAATGCTGCCGACCTGCGCCGCCCGATGAAGTCCGGGGGTATGTCACCAAGGGCAAAGGCGTGAGCGTGCACCGTGCGAAGTGCGGCAATTTCCACCGGCTGATGCACAACCATCCTGACCGCGTGATTGATGTCGCCTGGCACGTCAAGCTGCATGAGCAAAGCGCAGAGCTTTACCTGGTCGATATACAGCTGCTGGCCGATGACCGGCAAGGTTTGCTGCGTGACATATCCGAAGTTTTTGCCAGAGAAAAAATGAACGTGGTGGGCGTGAAAACACAAACTATCAAAGATACTGCCTGGATGACATTCACAGCGGAAGTCAGTAACGCATCGGGATTGAACAAAATGCTGTCACTGTTGAATGCGGTCAACGGGGTCAGATCAGCCAGGAGGCATTGATTTGAGCTGATGTGACTGGAGCAACCCGACTCTCATGCTGTGTTGTCATTCATTGGTCTATCACGGTCATGTCACCACCAGAGAAAAAACGCGGATTCACCAGACTCCTGCCGGCTTTTATGTTTTCCCTGCAAGGACTCAGGCAAGCCTGGGCCGAGTCCGTTTTTGTGTTTGAGTGTTGTATTGCCGTGGTGCTGTATCCGCTGGCATTTTTCATAGGCAATACCTGGTTCGAGGTCAGCATGCTGTGCGCCAGTGTCACCGCGGTTCTGGTGGTTGAGTTACTTAACACGAACATTGAGTCGGCGATAGATCGCGTCGTTCCGCAATGGCATCCCTTGTCTGAAAGAAGCAAGGATCTGGGCAGTGCGGCAGTGTTTTTAACCCTTGTCTTGTGCGCCTGTATCTGGCTGGCAGCAGTCATCAGTTGGCTGCGACATCATTCATTGCTTTAACAATGCGAGCTTCTTTTTTTAAGACACCCGCTTGGATTCTGAGCAAGGTCGCCAGCATGCTCATGCCGCCAGGCGCGCAGTTATTCCGCTATGTGGTGCTGCTGTGCATTCCCACACTGGCTGCCATTTACTTCTTTTTGTCGCAATCGCCGTTACAAGATGACTTGCGCGGCTGGCTGTACTGGCTGAGCTTGCCTGCTTATTACATCTTCATACTGTTGCTGTTCAGTCTCTTGTACTGGCCGCTCGCCTTGTTGACGCAAACCCGTTGGCTGATACCGGTGCTTGGGATGGTCTAAAAAACTCAGTTTATAAAAGTTTTTGGATAGCAGATCTTCACCATGTGAAATTTGCCATGATCCAATCGCAAAATCCCTCTCTTTTGTGGCATTTTCAAGCGATTTCTCCCCTCACTGAGGGCTTTTGCCCTGTTTAGTGCGCACTCAC
>SHXP01000080.1 GCA_009693225.1 Limnohabitans sp.
GCCCTCCGTGTCCGCGCTTGACGGCACTTCGCCCAGCCAGACCAGGCCCAGAGTTTCACGCGCGCCGAACGGAACCCGGACCAGGGTGCCGGGCGAGAGCAAATGCTCACTCAGATAGACCAATGGACCGTTCAGCCGGCTGTAAGCCGGGGTGGATACTTGAATCAGCAATTTATGCCGCATGTCAAGCCCTTAGTTGCGCAGTGTTATTCAGGTAAAACTTCACTTATCCGCCTAAGTGGTTGATTGACAAGGACTTTGAGACTCATCCAGAATTTCTGTGGATAACTTTGTTGACAGCTTGCCATACTGAGGTTGAAAGCCAGATAAATCAAGGATTTAAACACAATGCCCGAAAACTCGGCATCCGGATCATCTGTTCAAAATCAAGGACTTACTAAAAAACTGAGGTCATCTTAAATAACTTCAAGATGTAAGCAGTTGGTTTAGGGGTAGATGGAATTTTGTGCATAAGTTAGTTGCCCTGAGAACTGACGGTGGATATTTACCCGTCAATCTGTCAGCTTTCTCATGGCTTTGGAATGCTTGTGCACCGCGTCTACCAGGGCGTTGACGTGTTCAGGCGGCGTGAACTGGCTGATGCCATGGCCCAGGTTAAAAATATGGGTGGGGCCGCTGATGGACGCGTCGGTATGCGGTTTGCCGAAACTGGCCAGCACACGGTGTACCTCAGCGGCAATCTGGTCTGGCGGCGCAAACAAAATATTGGGATCGATATTGCCTTGCAGTGCCTTGCCCGGACCGCCCGGCTGGCCGCCGACCAGCTGGCGCGCCGTGCCCAGATTCATGGTCCAGTCCAGGCCGAGTACCTCGCAGTCCAGGTGCTTCATCTCGGGCAGCCACAAACCGCCGCCTTTGGTGAACACGATGCGCGGGATGATATTGCCTTCATTGCTGCGTTTGAGTTTCGCCAGCACCCGTTCGGTATAGGCCAGGCTGAATTGTTGGAATGCGCCGTCAGCCAGCACGCCGCCCCAGCTGTCAAACACCATCACGGCCTGGGCGCCGGAGTCGATTTGCGCATTCAAATAAGCGGCGACTGAATCGGCATTGACCGCCAGTATGCGGTGCATCAGATCGGGGCGGCTGTACATCAGTGATTTGATCAGGCGGTAATCGTCAGAGCCGCCGCCTTCCACCATGTAACAGGCCAGGGTCCAAGGACTGCCGGAGAAGCCGATCAGCGGCACCCGGCCGTTCAAGGCTTTGCGGATGGACGTGACGGCGTCAAACACGTATTGCAGCTTGTGCATGTCCGGCACGGCCAAAGCAGCCACGGCGGCTTCGTCGCGCACGACTTTCTCGAACCTGGGCCCTTCGCCCTGGGCAAAACTCAGTCCCAGTCCCATGGCATCGGGCACGGTGAGGATGTCCGAGAACAAGATGGCGGCGTCCAGCGCATAACGGTCCAGCGGTTGCAGTGTGACCTCGGTGGCGTAGTGCACATTGGTGGCCAGTCCCATGAAACTGCCGGCCTTGGCGCGGGTGGCGCAGTATTCGGACAGGTACCTGCCGGCCTGGCGCATCAGCCAGACGGGGGTGTGATCGGTGGCCTGACGCAGGCAGGCTTTGAGGAAGCTGTCGTTGAGTAAAGAGGTAGTCATGCGGATATTGTGACAGGGCTAAACGGCAGCGACTCTTGGGTGTTGTCCTGAGCCGTCATGGCAAACTTTTTGAGGGTTCCTGCGATTTATAAGACACGCTTTGGCCGACCCATCCGGTGAGATTTTTTCTGCATTGGCGCGCAGCGGTAGTGAGCGGCGACCGTCCCGGCATGGCGTGAACACCGCTCTTCAGCAGAGACACCTATGACCGAACAGGCCTGCTTGAACAACTCATTGAAAAAAGCGATTGGTTCGGGTACTACAGCAAAAGAGCAGCAACTCGCAGCTTGGCGGTCAGCCCTCAGCGGCCGGGCGTTCTTAGATTGGCGCGAGTGCTTTGAGCACCACTTCAGGCGTGAGTAACTCCGGCAACACCTGCGCCGGCTTGCCGGGAGCCTGCAACACATAGACCGGCACGCCGCTGCGTCCCAGCGCTGTCAACGCCTGACTGATGGCCGGGTCACGCTGGGTCCAGTCGGCTTGCAACAGCAACACATGTTTGTCTGCAAAGGCTTGCAACACCTGAGCGTCCCGCAAAGTGGTTTGTTTGTTCACCTGACAGGTGACGCACCAGGCCGCCGTGAAATCGATGAAAACCGGTTGGCCGTCCTGCATGGCTTTGCTGACCCGCTCCTCAGACCAGGCTTGCCACCTGGCGTCACTGACGAGCGGGTTGCTGTCCGCGCCCACAGATGACAGCCACATCGGTTGCGCCATCCATAGCAAGCCCGCCAGACAAGCGGCAAACAGCACACGCACCCAGATGGCCAGACGGCCGGACAAGCACAGCGACCAGGCCAATCCGCTCAAAAACACCAGTGCCGCCAGCAATACCGTGGTGGCGTCCGTACCGGTTTGTTTGGCAAACACCCACAGCAGCCAGACCACGGTCAGCAACATCGGAAAAGCCAGGGCCCGGCGCAGCACCGCCATCCATGCGCCCGGTCGCGGTAACCAGTGCGCTGTAGCAGGCAGCCAGGCACTCAGCGTAAACGGCAGGGCCAGGCCGCTGCCCAGGCACACAAAAATCAATATGCCCTGCCATGCCGGCAGAGTGAAAGCAATGCCGACAGATGCACCCATGAAAGGCGCGGTGCACGGTGCGGCCACTACCACGGCCAGCACGCCGGAGAGAAAAGCATCGGCCAGCGGATGTGCAGCCATTTGTACGGCCAGGCTGGAGGTCCAGTTGCCGCGCAATTCCAGCAGGCCCGCCAGGTTCAATGCGATCAATGTGAACAGCAGCGCCAAAGCCGCTACCAGCCACGGCGATTGCAGCTGAAAGCCCCAGCCCAATTGGCCGCCAGCGGCGCGCAAGCCCATGACCAGCAGCGCCAGCGCTAGCATGCTGAGCAAAACGCCTGCTGCATATGCCGTGCCGATGCCGCGCCTTTGTGCCACGCTGACCGGGGCCTTGCTCAGCGACAAGACTTTGATGGCCAGCACCGGCAACACACATGGCATCAGGTTCAGCAGCAGGCCGCCGACAAAGGCGCCGAGCAAGGCGCTGACCAAGGCCGCAAAGCTCACGGATGATGGCGCCGGCAAGGTCTGAGGCCGCACAACAGGCGAAGCCGCAGGGCTTGTTTCTGCGGGCCAGTTGCCTTGAATATGCAGGCTCACTCGCCAGGACCTCGGGGGTGAACTGCTGTCGTCGATCAAAAGCAAACCGATCTCATCGGGTTCGCTGCCGCGCGTGCGGTGCTGCGCAGCGTTCATTTGCCAGACGCCGTTATGCCATGTACCGCCGCCGCTCATGCCCAGTCCGCTGGCCAGCACCTCAGGCGATTCGGCAAAGGCTTTCAAGGCATGGCCGTGCACATCTTCGGGCAATCCCTGTATGCGCAGCTCCAGCCCTTGTGCCGTCAACTGAGCGTTTTGTGTGGGGGGCGACAAGGCCAGGGGTTGCAATGACAGCAGTTGTTCGAATGCCGGCCCGTGATCGGTAATGCTTGCAGCAGCAGGCAGTTTCAATACAAATTGCCCGGATTGCGGGATACATTCCTGCTTGCAGACCAGCCAGTCGGCCTGCAGCCTGACTTCTGCGGCGCCGGGCTTGAATGCTTTAGTGACTTGCACCGGTACCGCCAGCAGCACCGTGTTTTCAAAACCGTGGTTGACCATGTCGCCGACCGGAATCATGCGCGGCGGCGGCCACAGGGTGTCTGCGGCTTGCATGCCGGCGGGCAATTGCCAACTGAGCTGGGTAGCCAGCCCGCTGTCACCCGGGTTGCGCCAATACGTATGCCAGCCGGGCTGGTGCTGCAATTGCACGCCCAGCCACAGCGGCTGACCGGGCTGCACGCCTTGCGGCGCGTGCGCCATCAATTCGGCGCGCACTTGAGGCGTGGTCACCACGGCAGGGGCAGGGACTTGAGCCAGTCCGCCGGCGCAGCTCAAAAGCAAAACCAGCGCTGATAAAACTTGGGTTGAGGTCGACGTCACAGTAGGCATGCAGCCCATGTTACCCAAGCGCTTAAGATGTCGAGCATGAAGGTATTATCGCGTTACTGGGCTGATTGCGTCAGCACCGATTTTTCTGAGATTGATCCCTTGCGCACGGTGGCTGTGTTGCCCCTGGGCGCGACCGAGCAGCACGGGCCGCACCTGCCGCTGTCAGTGGATACCGATCTGGTCAATGCCATGCTGGGGGCCGCCTTGCCGCATTTGCAAGACAGCGACCCGGTGCTGGTCTTGCCCGCCCAGAGCGTGGGTTTGAGCAGCGAACACCTGGCCTATGACGGCACCCTCAGTCTGTCACCGGCGCACCTCATTTCACTATGGTGCGATATCAGCGAAGGCGTGGCGCGCACCGGCATCAAAAAACTGTTGATGTTCAATGCGCATGGCGGCAACACCGGTTTGATGGATGTGGTGGCGCGTGAATTGCGCGGACACGGCGGCCTGACCGTTTTCTCCTGCAACTGGTACCAACTGCCATTGGGGGCAGCCTGGGAGGCATTCGGCGCGCACGAGCAACGCTTCGGGGTGCACGGGGGAGACATCGAAACCTCGCTGATGTTGGCGATTGCGCCGCACAAGGTACGCATGGAAGAAGCGCAACATTTCGCTTCTGCATCCGAAGACCGCTCCGCACGCTTCAAGCTGCTGGGTGACGGTAAAAGCGCCAAGCTGGGCTGGCATATGCAGGACTACAACCCTCACGGTGCGGCCGGCAACGCCGCCGCCGCCACTGCCGGCAAAGGCCACGCTTTGCTGGACGCGGCAGGCATTCAATTGGCCAGGCTTTTGCAGGAACTGGTGGCATTTGAGCCCTTGATTTGAGCCAAGTGCTGAGAGCTGACGGGCTGAATCAGGTGAATGTCACCCAATCGCTGTAAGGCGCGGTGTCCAGGTGATTCAGCGTGTTGAAGCTGACCAGCGTGGTGCGTTTGGGGTTGTAAACACATTCACTGACTGCGGTATTGCGCATCCGCATATTGAGTTCAATCGTGCTTTCAGGCGGCGTGTTCAGCAGGCTTCCCACCGCGGTGGCTATCGGCCCGCCGCTGGAGACGACCAGTACATTGCCGCTGTGCTGCTGACGGATATGCGCCAGCGCGTCTTTGACCCCCTGCACAAAATCGACAAACATTGGCATGCCTGCGGGTTGTGTGCGCGCGTGCATCCATTCCTGCAGGCCTTTTCGTAACAGGCCGAAATGGGGTTTGTACAACTCGGGTGTCGTGGGTTTGGCCAGCGGCCCGGGGTGAATGCTGTGCAACACCGCTTCGCTGTCGTACTCATTGAGACCCGGCCAGACCAGCGGCTGCAATTGCGTGTTCTGTAAGCCTTGTTGAATGCCTTCCCAGGTCTGGCGATGCCGTTTCAAGCTGCCGGTGAGCACCGCTTCAAACACCATTCCCCGTTCGTGCCAGTATTCACCGAGTCGAATGCTTTGTTTCAGGCCCAGCGCCGACAACTGGTCGTAATCATCTGCACCGAATGAGGCCTGCCCGTGGCGCACTAAATAAAGATTTCCCATGAGGTGGATTGTGGCCAATAAATGCGGCCGCAACGGTCACGCCGGTGACCGCTACGCGCGCAAATGCGTTTGCATACCGCCAAGGCCTGTTATTTCAAAGTGTGTGTGAAAGACGCCCGCCGATGCTTGCCACGAACCGTCGTCATAACAATACCTCGCCATGCACACAGACCACGCAATCGCCGCCGACCCAGACCTGACCTTGCGCATCCTGCGACACCTGCACGCGACCGGCGCGACCCAGTGCCGTTCCCTGTCTTGCTACGTAGCGGGCAGGTACCAGACCGGCGCCGATCAGCCATTGACCCAGTGCGGCATTCAGGCTGCCGGTGACCGGGTCCTTGGTCAAACCCTGGTTGACGGGGAAAAATGCGCGCACCTCGATCATCTGCACGTCGTCTTCCGGCAAAGGCCCGCTGCGGCGCAATGCCGGTGCGACAAAGGCCAGCCGCGAGCCGTCTTTTTGTATATGAACCAGACCGACACCGCATTCCTGAATCACATGGACTCCTTGAGGAACACCACACGCCTGCAGCCAGGAGTGGCAGCTGCCCAGCGTCGGGTGTCCGGCAAACAAGAGCTCACGGCCGGGGCAAAAAATGCGCAGCGCATAGCCTGCTTCCGGGTGCACAGGCGGCAGCACAAATGTCACTTCGGACAAGTTAGTCCAGTTGGTGAATGCTTGCATGTCCTCGGTGGACAGACCGGATCCGTCCAGCACCACCGCCACCGGGTTGCCGAGATAAGGCGTGTCAGTGAAGACATCGACCTGGGCGAATGCGCGTTGTTTCATGCCGGCACTCTTTGACCCAGTGTTTCCCAGCGCTCCATAGCTGTCAGCAATTCATCATTAATTTGTGCAATCCGGGCAGCCATGTCTGCGGCTTTGGCGGCATCACTCACGAACAAGCTGCCATCGGCCAAGGATTGACTCAGCCTGGCCTGTTCAACCTCAAGTTGTTCAATCAGTCCCGGCAGGGCGTCGTATTCCCGCTGTTCCTTGAAGCTAAGTTTTTTGGCGGCTGGTTTAGCGGGTGTCTGTACGGGGGTGACCGGTTGGGCTGTGTTGACGGGCGGTTTGCCCGCTGTTTGCGTTAGCGCCGCCCAGGCTTTGGCGCGGTTAGATTGCAGCAGCCAGTCCTGCACACCGCCTTCGTACTCTCGCCAATGCGCGTCACCCTCGAAAGCAATTGTGCTGGTCACCACGTTGTCCAGGAATGCGCGATCGTGGCTGACCAGAAACACAGTGCCGTCGTAGTTTTGCAGCAATTCTTCCAGCAATTCCAGCGTGTCAATGTCAAGATCGTTGGTCGGCTCGTCCAGCACCAGTACATTGGCAGGCCTGGCAAACAGGCGCGCCAGCAGCAAGCGGTTGCGCTCGCCGCCGGACAAGGAGCGAACCGGCGAATTGGCCCGCGCCGGGGAGAAGAGAAAGTCACCTAGATAGCTTTTCACATGCTGGCGCTGGTTACCGATCTCTATCCATTCACTGCCGGGACTGATGAAGTCCTCCAAAGTAGCGTTCAGGTCCAGTGCGTTGCGCATCTGGTCGAAATAGGCCACTTGCAGATTCGCACCCTGGCGGACTTTGCCGCTGTCGGGCAGCAATTCGCCCAGTATCAGCTTCAGCAGCGTGGTTTTGCCGGCGCCATTGGGGCCGATCAGGCCGAGCTTGTCGCCGCGCAATAGCGTCGCGCTGAAGCCCTTGACGACTTGCTTGTCACCATAGGCAAGCGATACATCGCTGAGTTCGGCAACGATTTTCCCACTCGGCAGACCAGTATCCACGCTGGCTTTGACCTGGCCCATGGTGTTGCGTCTGACCTGTCTGGCCGAGCGGAGTTTTTCAAGCCGTGTAATGCGAGCCACAGAGCGAGTGCGCCTGGCTTCCACGCCGCGTCGCACCCAGACCTCTTCCTGTGCCAGCAGTTTGTCGGCCTTGGCCTGGGTGACTGCTTCAGCCGCCATTTTGGCTTCCTTGGTCAGCAGGTACTGCTGAAAATTACCCTGGTAGGAATACAAATGGCCGCGATCTATCTCAACGATGCGGGTTGATACGCGGTCAAGAAAGGTTCTGTCGTGGGTGATGACGACCATGCTGCCCTTGAATTCGATCAACAGGTCCTCCAGCCACTGAATACTGTCCAGATCCAGGTGGTTGGTCGGTTCATCCAACAGCAACATATCGGGCAGGGTCACCAAAGCCTGGCCTAAAGCGACGCGCTTACGCATACCGCCGGAGAGGCTGGAGACCATGGCTTGACCGTCCAGGTGCAGGCGGTGTAGGGTTTCTGTGACGCGTTGCTCCCAGTTCCAGCCGTCCTGCAACTCGATGATGTTTTGCAGGCGGTCGAGGTCGCCCTGGCCGGCCATATATTGGTCGAGCACGGCTTTCAAGCCGACAAGCCCTTCGCTGACAGAGTCGAACACAGTCAAGTCAGCGTCTAAAACAGGCTCCTGCGCCACATAAGCAAGGTTCAGGCTTTGCTGAAACTGAATCTCACCGTCATCAAGGTGTTCCTTGCCGGCCAGAATCTTCAGCAATGAAGATTTGCCTGTGCCGTTGCGACCTATGAGACCGATGCGCTCGAAGGTTTCTATGGATAAAGAGGTGCGATCGAGCAGGGGAACGTCGCCGAATGCCAGCTGCGCTGACTGCAATGTGATTAAGGCCATGTCTTGATTATCAGGCCAGGCGTATGCAGCGCGATTGAACCGTTGAAAGCAAAGTCGTTATAGAGGTCAATGGTAAACATCAGCTGTATGCCAGCCAATAGACAAGCCTGAAAGGGCTGCCTGGCCGTAAACAATGCGCGTTCCAACCGGGTGGCTGTGAAAACAAAAATTTTCCCCAAGGTAAAAACCGAGCAATTACAAGGGTTTAGCGCTTTCTAAGGCATCACAAGGTTAAATAATTTCTTAAAACGGGTGCCAAGCCCCGAAAAGTGCGCTATAGTGGACGGCTAAACTTTTGAAAAGCACTTCAAAAAAAGCAGCCACAAAAGCAGGGAAAACTCCAGAGGTTGACAAGATATAAAAAATTTTGCTACATTCACAGGCTCCGCTGATCGAAGTGGCAGCAGATGAGAAATCATCAGGTTCATTAACAAATTACAGCCGATAAGCGTGGGCGTTTTAAGGTGATTGCCAAGGTTCTAGTAACCGAGTCGCAAGACTTAAAACGCTCATTAAGATAGAAGTGAAGT
>SHXP01000081.1 GCA_009693225.1 Limnohabitans sp.
AAGAACTACCAGCAGGCCGAACTGCTGGAGTCGCAAGCCGCCGCACAACCTTTGCCACAGTTCACGCTGTGGCTGAACCAGGCGCTGTCTGCGCAAATCCCTGAAGCCAACGCCATGACGCTGGCCACCGTGGCGTCCGACCTGCGACCGAGCACGCGAATTGTGCTGGTCAAGGCTTATGACGAACAAGGCATCGTCTGGTTCACCAATTTCGACAGCCGCAAAGGCCGTGAACTCGCGGGCAACCCCTATGCCGCGCTGCAATTTCACTGGGTCGAGTTGGAGCGCGTAGTGCGCATCGAAGGCCGGGTGGAAAAAATCAGCGACGCCGACAGCGATGCTTACTACCACTCTCGCCCGCTGGAGTCACGCATCGGCGCCTGGGCCAGCCCGCAAAGCCAGGCAATTGCATCCCGCGAATGGCTGCAACAGGCGTTGAAAACCTATGCAGACAAGTTCGGCCCGCAACCGCCGCGCCCGCCGCACTGGGGCGGTTACCGGCTGGTACCGGACCGTTGGGAATTCTGGCAAGGCGGCTGCGCACGTTTGCACGACCGCCTGCAATACCGCAAGCACGAAGACAACTGGGTGATGGGGCGTTTAGCGCCCTGACAGCCGATCAGGCCTTGAGCCATTCGCTGTAATGCTGGCTCACTTTGCGCACCTTGGGCGCGACCACAAAGGTGCAATAGCCCTGGCCCGGGTTGTTGATGAAATAATTTTGATGGTAGTCCTCGGCCGGCCAGTAGTGCGACAGCGTCAACACCTCGGTGACGATGTTGCGCTCATAGTCGCCCCGGCTGGTGACTTCAGAAATGAATTGCGTGGCCGTCACCTGGTCGGCCTTATCGATGTAGTAAATGCCGCTGCGGTATTGCGTGCCGGTGTCGTTGCCCTGGCGGTTCAGGCTGGTCGGATCGTGGATGTTAAAAAATATCTCCAGCAGTTGCCGCAGAGAAATCACGTCCCGGTCGTAGCTGATCTGCACCACCTCGTTAAAGCCGGTGTCGCCCCGGCAGACCTGTTCGTAGCTGGTCCGTGCCGGCTTTAAACCGTTGCAATAGCCGGACTCGACGCTGACAACGCCGCGCAAGCTCTGGAATACCGCCTCGGTGCACCAGAAACAGCCGCCGCCCAATGTGATGTTTGCCATGTTCATAACAGGATCTTAGCGACACGGCACTGAATTCATGTGACAGATCGCCTGAATCCCCACCGCCAGCGGTGTTGCCGTCTATGGAACAACATATTCCCATGTTATCCATAGGCACTCTCAAACCTGTGCTGAGCGCGCTGCTGCTGCCACCCGGCGGTCTGTTGCTGCTGATTTTTATAGCCCGTCTGCTGGCGCGCACCCGCCAGCGCCAGGCCAGGGCGATGGTCTTGATCAGCAGCATGGTGATGTGGGTACTGGCCTGCGACGCCACCGCCTACGCTTTGAACCGCCTGCTGCTGACGTCTTATGCGCCAGTCAGCGCTGCCCGCCATGGCCCAGGCGCATCCCATAGTGGTGCTGGGCGGCGTGGTGGACCAGTTTGCGCCCGAGTACGGCGGCGAGGAGCTGACCGCTACGGCCTACAAGCGGCTGGCTTAAGCCGCGCATCTGCACAGGCGCACGCAACTGCCCGTGCTGTACGCAGGCGGCAAAGGCTGGGCCGCGTCAGGCACGCAGTTTCACAGTGAGGCAGAAGTGGCGGCGCAGGCCATGGCAAGGGATTTCGGATTGCAACTGCAGTGGCTGGACAAGGATTCGCGCGACACCCGCGAAAACACTTTGCAGGCCTAAGAAGTTTTGTCGCAGCTGGGCAAACAACGCGTGCTGCTGGTGACCCACGACTGGCACATGCAACGCAGCCTGCGCAATTTTCAGCAAGCGGGTTTTGAGGTCATACCCGCGCCCATGGGCTATTTGCAGCCGCCGGTCAACACGCCGATCGACTTCATGCCGACCGCCAACGGACTGCGTCACAGTTATTGGGTGCTGCATGAGTGGTTGGGGTTGGTGCTTACCTGAATCAAGACACGTATTTTCATAAAGGTCAATAACAATCCTTTATCTCTGGTCATGATTTATTCCCTGCATTGACCACTTCCCTGGCAGTGGTTACATTACTAACCAGTCAGTCATTAATATGCCTCACACCCTCTCCTCATCTGCGGAAAACACCGGCATTCACAAACGTGAACGCCGCAAAGAAGCGCGTCCCCAGGAGTTGCTCGACGCTGCGCTGGCGCTGTTTGTTGAAAAGGGGTTTGCCGCCACCCGGGTCGAGGAAATCGCCACCCGCGCCGGGGTATCCAAAGGCACGCTGTTTTTGTATTTCAACTCCAAGGAAGATTTGTTCAAGGCGGTGATCCGCAGCAACCTGGCCGACCATTTCCCGGTCTGGAACAAAGAATTCGCTGACTTCACCGGCAGCACCGCCGCGATGGTGCATTACGCCATGCAATCCTGGTGGGAGCGCATAGGCAACACCACGGCCAGCGGCATCACCAAACTCGTCACCAGCGAGGCCTCCAACTTTCCTGACGTGGTCCAGTTTTATGAAGCCGAGGTGATGCGCCCCGGCCATGAATTGTTCAAAAAAATCCTGCAACGCGGCATCGACAATGGCGAGTTCAGAGCCTTTGACACAGACAGCGCAGTCTACAGCCTGGTCACGGTGATTGTTTTCCTCAGCATGTGGAAACACTCGCTGTCGCCAAACTGTGCATCAAGCATTCTTCAACCCGAAATCTTTTTGCGCAACCACGTCGATGCCTTGATGCACGGCTGGCTGCACAGATAAACCCTGTCGGAGTTTTCAGACATGGCATTGCGTTCCAAATTCACCTGGCTGCTCCTGATCGCTGTGCTGGCCGGCAGCGGTGCCTACTGGCAGATGCGCCGCCCGGCTGCGCCCGCCGGTGCTGCTCCGGCACCCGGCACTGCCGCACCCGCCGCCACGGGCAGCGCTGCGGCTAGGGCTGTGGTTGAACTGCAGCCCGAAGACCTCAGTCGGCTCAACACACAAACACTCATACAAACGCTGCCTGTGTCTGGCAATTTGAAAGCCCTCAACAGCGTCACCATCAAGGCGCGCGTCGCCGGTGAATTACTCAGCCTGCAAGGGCGCGAGGGCGACAGCGTCAAAGCCGGTCAAGTCCTTGCCAAAATCGACCCGGTGGAATACCAGCGGCGTCTGCGCCAGGCCGAACAGCAGGCCGATGCGGCCAAAACACAAATCGATATCGCACTACGCCAGTACGACAACAACAAAGCGCTGGTCGACCAGGGCTTTATTTCCAAAACCGCGCTCGAAGCCTCCGAGGCCACACTCAACGGTGCCCGCGCCACCTATAACGCCGCTGTCGCCGCCGCCGATGTAGCCCGCAAAACGCTGGATGAGACCGTCCTGCTGGCGCCTATCAGCGGACAGATTGCAGCGCGTCTGGCGCAACCCGGCGAACGCGTCGCCATCGATCAGAAACTGCTGGATATCGTCGACCTGAGCAGCCTGGAACTCGAAGCCACGCTAAGTCCGGCCGACGCCATGGATGTGCGCACCGGTCAGCAGGCGCAATTGACGCTGGAGGGCCGCGAGAAAACGCTTTACGCCCAGGTGCAACGCATCAACCCGAATGTGCAAAGCAACAGCCGCAGTGTGCTGGTGTATCTACGTCTGCAGAACGCACCGGGCCTGCGCCAGGGCTTGTACGGCCAGGGTCAGCTTGAACTCGCCAGCCGCCAGGTGACGGCGCTACCGTTGGAAACCGTGCGCACCGACAAGCCCTTGCCTTATGTGCAATTGCTGCTCAACGGCCGGGTCGCGCACCAGACGGTGACGCTGGGTCAACGCGGCACTGTGGCCGGCGGCAACCAGGCACAGGTCTGGGTCGAAGTCAAAGGCGTGGCCGAGGGCGCACAGGTGCTGTCGGCACGTACCGGCTCGCTGCGCGAAGGCATGAACCTGCGTATCGCCGCGCCCGCCGCTCAGCCTGCCGTTCAGCCTGCCGCCGTGCCTGCGCCGGCCCCTGCCGCTAACAAGCCTTAAGCCATGTGGTTCACCCAAGTCAGTCTGCGCAATCCGGTGTTCGTCACCATGGTCATGCTCGCCCTGGTGGTGCTGGGCTTGTTTTCGTTTCAAACGCTCAAGGTCGACCAGTTCCCCAATATCGACCTGCCGACCGTGGTGGTCACCACCGAATACCCCGGCGCCTCCCCCGAGATCGTCGAGAGCGAAGTCAGTAAAAAAATCGAGGAAGCGGTCAACTCGATTGCCGGCATCAATGCGCTGACTTCGCGCAGCTACGAAGGCTTGTCGGTGGTCATCATCGAGTTCGATCTGAGCATCAACGGGCGCAAGGCGGCCGACGACGTGCGCGAAAAAACCAGCAACGTGCACCAGCTGCTGCGCACCGAGGTCAAGGAGTCGCGCATTCTGCGCTTTGACCCGGCAAGCCGGCCGATCTGGTCGCTGGCTGTCGTGGCAGACAGCAAAAACCTGCCCGCCGGTGTACAGCCGCTCAGCCATGTGGAGATGACCAACTGGGCAGACCAGGTGCTGAAGAAACGCCTGGAAAACGTGCGCGGTGTCGGCTCGGTCACGCTGGTGGGCGGCACCAAGCGCGAAATCAATCTGTACCTGAACCCGCAGGCCATGGAGGCGCTGGGCATCAGCGCACAACAAGTGGTGGAGGCCGTCACCAATGAAAACCAGGACCTGCCGGTGGGCTCCATCCGGTCACTGCAACAGGACCGCGTGGTGCAGGTGCAAGGCCGCATGCTGCGCCCTGAAGACTTCGCCAACATCATCGTAGCGCGCAAGGCCGGCAGCATTGTTCGCCTATCTCAAGTCGTGCGTGTCAACGACGGCGCCCAGGAACTTGAAAACATGGCGCTGTACAACGGCGAGCGCACGCTGCTGCTGTCCGTGCAAAAGTCGCAGGATGAAAACACCATCGAGGTGGTCGACGGTTTGACGCGCGCGGCGGACGCCATGCAAACCCAGTTGCCGCCCGGCGTGAAACTGCGAAACATCTACGACGGTTCGCGCCAGATACGTGTGGGTGTCAACAATGTGCGCAAAACGCTGATCGAGGGTTCGCTGCTGACCGTGCTGATCGTGTTTTTGTTCCTCAATTCATGGCGCTCGACCATCATCACCGGCCTGACGCTGCCGATCGCCATTATCGGCACGTTCTGGATCATGGCCATACTGGGCTTCACCGTGAACATGGTCACGCTGATGGCCTTGTCACTGTGCATCGGTCTGTTGATTGATGACGCCATCGTGGTGCGCGAAAACATCGTGCGTCACGTGCAAATGGGCAAGACCGCCTTTAACGCCGCCATGGAAGGCACGCGTGAAATCGGACTGGCGGTACTGGCCACCACCTTCTCCATCGTCGCGGTGTTTTTACCGATCGGCTTCATGGAAGGCATCATCGGCAAGTTTTTTCACGAGTTCGGTCTGACCATCGTGGCGGCGGTGCTGATTTCCATGTTTGTGAGCTTCACACTCGACCCCATGCTCTCCAGCATCTGGCACGACCCAAGCATCCACCGCGACGGCGCGACGGCGGTAAGACGCGGCTGGTATGACCACACCCTGGGTCGTGTCACACAGTATTTTGAAAACGGCAGCCAGTGGCTGGGACGCGTTTACCAGCGTCTGTTGCGTCAGGCGCTGAACCACAAGCTGGCCACCGTGCTGCTGGCTTTGGCCATTTTCATAGGCAGCGTCTTCATGGTGAAACTGCTTGGCACCGAGTTCGTCCCCAAGGCCGATTACTCTGAAGCCAGCGTGACCTTTTATGTGCCTGTGGGTTCATCGCTGCAAGTCACCGAAGCCAAGGCGCGTGAGGTTGAGCGCATGTTGCGCAGCTTTTCTGAAGTTCGCTATACCCTCTCGACCATCAACACCGGCAACGCCAACGGAAAAATTTACGCCAACGTGTATTTCCGCCTGGTCGACCGCAATCTGCGCAAGTTCAACATCAACGATTTCACCCCCGTCATCCGCGAGCGCCTGCTTGCCATGCCGGGCCTGACCGTGACCCACGTCGGACTGCTCGATTCGGTCGGCGGCAACAAGCAGATCGAGTTTTACCTGCTCGGGCCCGACCAGGCTGAACTCGAACGTATTTCCGCAGTGGTGATGCCCAAGCTCTACAACATCAAGGGGCTGGTGGATATCGAGTCCAGCGTCAAACCCAACAAACCGACCATAGACATCAGCATCAAACGCGAAGCCGCCGCCGACTTTGGCCTGGGTGTCAACAGCATCGCCAACCTGTTGCGCATCCTGTTGGACGGGCAAACCACCGGCGTATGGCGTGCCGGCAATGACCAGACCTACGAGGTCAAAGTGCGGCTCGACCCGGCCTTGCGGACTTACCCGCACGATCTGGAGCGTTTGCCGTTCACCATCGGCCAGGGTGCGGACGGCGGCTTGCGCACGGTGCGCCTGAACCAGGTGGCCACCGTCAGCGAAGGCGTCGGCCCCAACCAGGTCAACCGCCGCGAGTTGTCGCGCGAGGTGGCTTTCAGCGGCAATACCTACGGCCGTGCCGCCGGTGAAGTCTCCAAGGACATACAAACCATGATGGCCGGCATACAACTGCCTGACGGTTACCGCTACCAGTTCGGCGGGTCGACCAAGAGCATGAAGGAGTCGTTTCAATATGCCCTGGTCGCGCTGGCCATGGGCATCATCTTCATCTACATGATTCTGGCCAGCCAGTTCAAAAGCTTTTTGCAGCCGCTGTCCCTGATGACCGCGCTGCCGCTGACCTTGATCGGTGTCGTCGGAGCCTTGCTGGCGTTCCGCTCAACGCTGTCTATGTTTTCGGTGATCGGCATCGTGATGCTGATGGGCCTGGTGACCAAAAACGCCATATTGCTGCTGGATTTTGCGATTCGTGCCCGCGAAGGGCTGGAACGCGGCGACGGCAGCCGCGAAGCGCCGCTGGGTCGCACCGAGGCCCTGTTGATGGCCGCACACGTACGTCTTCGCCCGATTTTGATGACCACACTGGCCATGGTGTTCGGCATGATGCCGCTGGCCTTCTCGGTCAGCGAAGGTTCCGAGCAACGGTCACCCATGGGACAGGCGGTCATCGGCGGCGTCATCACCTCTTCGATACTGACCCTGGTCGTGGTGCCGGTGGTCTACTGCTATATAGACGACCTGAGCGAGTGGCTCAAACGTCTTTGGCACGGCAAAGCCAAGGTGCCGACACAAAGCGCTGGCTAAAATCACACTCCAATGAAAACACATACCGACATGAACCCGGACATCACCAGATTCAATATGGTGGAACAGCAAATACGTCCGTGGCAGGTGCTGGACCTGAATGTACTGTCCCTGTTGACGCGCCTGGACCGCCACCTGTTTGTACCGCCCGCTTTTCAGTCATTGGCCTACAGCGACACAGAATTGCCGCTGGCGCACGGCGAATGCATGCTTACCCCGCGTGTGGACGCGCGGCTGTTGCAGGACCTGCAATTGCAAGCACATGAACACGTATTGGAAATCGGTACCGGCAGCGGCTACCTGACAGCCTTGCTGGCCATGTCATGTGCACGCGTCACAAGTCTGGAGTGCCATGCGGATTTCATCGACTCTGCACAAGAACGCCTGAGCCGCTGCGGCATTCACAATGTTGATCTGGTGCACAGCGAGGGCATTCCCGCGCATTCAACGGCTCCGACTTATGATGCAATTGTGCTCGGCGGTTCGGTGGTCAGAGTGCCGGTCGCCTTGCTGGCCATGCTCAAACCCGGCGCAAGATTGCTGGGGGTGATCGGCGAAGAACCGGTGATGTGCGCCACGCGTGTGGTTCGCCAGCCGGCCGGCCGGGGCCACAGCCAGTCCTTATGGGATGTGGTGATCCCAAGGTTGCATGGTTTTGCAGAGAAAACTGCTTTCCATTTTTAATTTAAAGTCACAAAGGAAGACCATGAAATTGTTTCGTACCCTGCCCTTGATTGCGGCCATGTCTCTGGCCTTCTCAGGGACTGTCCGGGGCCAGAGTCTGGTCGATATGTACGACGCTGCCAAAGACTTCGACGCAGCTTTCAAATCGGCCCAGTACCAGGTACAGGCCGCCCGCATGCGGATATTGCAGGCACAGGCCAAGCTTGGCATGAATGTCAACCTCAATATCAATGTCAACTTGAACAATGGTGGCTACAACAAACCATCAAACCTTCCCGGCAAACACACTTACAGCAACCAGACCGGCACCGTCACGGGTACGCAACAGCTGTACAAACCAGGCAACAACATAGAAGTTGCTCAGACCCAGTTGCAGATGCGCCAGATCGAAGCGCAGTTGCAGGCTTCCGAGCAGGACCTGATGGTCAGACTCAGTCAAGCCTACTTTGATGTGCTCGCCGCCAGGGACAACCTCACCTTCATACAGGCGCAAATGAAGGCCGTTGCCGAGCAACTCGCCTCGGCCAAGCGCAATTTTGAAGTCGGCACCGCCACCATCACTGATACCCGCGAAGCCCAGGCCGGTTACGACCTGGCGCGCGCTCAGGAAATCGGTTCACAAAACGACTTGCAGGTCAAGAAAATGGCCTTGGAACAACTCGTCGGCAAACCTGAGCTGTCACCCAAGCCCGTAGCACTGACGGCCAAACCGCTGGCACCCCAGCCTGAACGGGTGGAAAACTGGGTCGGCCTGAGCGAAGGTCAAAACCCCAGCGTCAAACAGTTGCGCACCGCATTGGAAATTGCCGATCTAGAAGTGCGCAAGGCACAAGCCGGGCTCAAGCCCACCGTCGAAGCGCAACTGAGTTACAGCTACAGCAA